>NZ_JBHWBS010000008.1:58228-131008 GCF_042735655.1 Streptomyces sp. NPDC059567
GGGCGTTGGGGGGGGGGGGTTCCTTGGGTTGGGTGTGTTTTTTGATTTGGGGGTGGCCGGGCGCTTTTTGTGGGGGGGGGCCCCCCCCCCCCACGCCGGACTCGCCTTCGACGAGCACGACGCCCGACACGAACACGCACCATGGCGGCCACCCGTGACGGCCGACCCGACGGTGGCCCGGTGACGACTCCCGCAGCTTGCGCGGAGGGCGGGGCCCTGTTGATGTGGCGGTCGGGCGAAGCACAGCAAGGGACGTACCCCACCCCTGGCGTGCAGAGCGCGTACACTCCGTCGCCCGAGCACACCGAGGTCGGCGACTCGGCCCCTTTACGCGGTCGTCACCGATGGCAGAGGCGCCGCAGCCGGGGTCGCCGTGCAGGTGTGATCCGTACCCGTACCGCATGCAAGTCAGGAGCCCGCCCATGCACCGCTTCGATGTCGAGACGCTGACGGCGGGCCAGTGGCGCAACGGCGGAGGCGCGACCAGGGAGATCGCTTCATGGCCGGCGGGCAGCGAGGAGTTCGGATGGCGCGCGAGCGTCGCCGATATCGACCGGGACGGGCCGTTCTCTGCGTTCCCGGGCGTCGACCGGACGCTCACCCTGCTGGCCGGCGACGGCGTGCGGCTGACCTGCCCCGGGGTGTTCAACCGGCTGCTGACCCGCGCGGGCGAACCGTTCGCCTTCTCCGGCGACCACCCGCTGGCCGCCGAACTGCCCGGCGGCGCCTGCCGGGTGCTCAACATCATGGTGCGGCGCGACCGCTGGTCCGCCCAGGTGGACCAGGTCACCGGCCCGCTGGTGCTGCCCCTCGGCCACGCCGGCGTGCTCTACGTGCTGCGCGGCCGGTGGCAGGCGAGCACGGACAGTCGTGTCCTGGCATCCGGCCAGGGCGTGTGGTGGGAAGAGGACGGCAACGCGTCGGGCCAGGCGGTCACACCGCTCTCACCCGACGCCACCGCCCTTTGGGCAGACATCGCCCCGACAAGCTGAAGCTGCAACCCACGTCACCTGGCCCGTCGTCGACGGGCCCCGGCCGGCGGGTGGGTGGGTCAGGTCAGTCCCACTGCTGGTCCGCGAGGGAGGCGACGGGCTGGGGCTTGCCGATGACGGCCAGGGCGATGAAGAAGTTGATCTGACCGATCGCGATCGTCAGCGTGGCCAGCGCCTTCTCGTCGTAATGCTTAGCCACCTCGGCATACAACTCATCCGACACACGCTCCCGGCCGTGCTGGGCCGGCTGAAGCGTGGCCTCCACCAGGGCGAGCGCGGCACGCTCGGCGCCCGTGAAGTACGGGGCGTCCTGCCAGGAGGAGACGGCGGTGATGCGCTCCTCGGACTCCCCGGCCTTGCGCAGGAAGCCGGTGTTCAGGATCGTCAGGTAGGTGTTGTGGACGATCTGCCCGGCACGCAGATGGACCAGGCTCATCGTGGTACGCGGCACCGACTGATTGCCCGTGGCCCGGAACAGGGCGGCACTGATGTCGCGCAGTTCGGGAACGAACTCGCCAGGGTTGGGCATCCGGGAGATCGAGGTCTTGTCCGTCACGGCATTTCTCCTTCATATCGGCTTGGTTGGCGTCTTCACAGCACTGACGGAAGCACGCACGAAGATGTGACAGCTTCCCGGGAGATTTCTTCCGGCCTCCTCCGGGCCTTGCGGCAACCGTGTCCTCGCTCGGGCGGCGCGGGAGGACGGAGTGCCGCTGGCTTTGTGTGCGACTCCAGCAGCTGGCCAGTGCTCGTAGCCATCGGATGGCTCCCTCGGACGAGCGGCCTCATCCTGCGGAATCCGGTCGGTAAGGATCTCGGCAGACGGCGATCGCCGACTTCGTCGGACTTGTGTAGCAGGCCCTGCTCTCGTTGAGCTACGGCGAACGGCCATGGAGCGCTGTCGGGCTCGGGGTTCACAGGCTGCTGGCGGTGATGTCGCCGTGGGAGGTGGTGGCGCGGATGTGGAGTTCGGCGCTGCCGTCGTTCTTGAGGGCGTTGCTGACACGGCCGTGGTCGGTACGGGCATCCAGGGTAGCCGAGACGCCGGCGGCGACGGTGACCGAGATGTCGCCCTGCTGGGTGCTCAGGGTGACCGTGCCGCGCACGGCCTCGGCGATCCGGATGTCGCCCCTCTGGGTGCTGATCTCCGCGGCACCGCCGAGGCGGCCGACCGAGACGTCACCGTCGAGGACGCTGAGGCGTGCACTCGCGGCCTCGTCGAGCTTGACCGGGCCCTGCGCGGCCTCGAAGGCGACGTCGCCGAGGCGTCCCACGCCCTGGAGTTCGACCGCGGCCGCCTTCCCCTCGATGCGGGAGCCGGCGGGCAGCTGGACCGTCACCTCGATGGAGCCGGAGGGCTTGAGGTTGTTCCCCTCCGGGGCCTCGATCCGCAGGATGCCGTCGGCGTAGGTGACCGTGGTCTGCTCCGCCGCCTTCACGTCGCGGCTCTTCGAGGCGTCCTCCGGCAGGACCTCGACCGTGGTGTCGGTCCGGTCGGCGGCGACGAACCGGATGCGTCCGGCGGGGATGTCGAGGACGGCAGTGACCCTGGCGGGGGTGTCGAACTTCTTCATCATGATCTCCCATATCTCATTGTTGTGTGGCGCTCCACTCGCCCGGAAAATGGCTCTGGGCAAGACAGAGACCCGGTGACACAGCCTTCAGGGCGCCCAACTGTCCACACGAACCGACCCGCCCAGCGCTGACGAAGCGTCGCACTCCGGCGGTGACCTGGTGTTTCGTGCTGCCCTATGCTCAGCCCCTGTGGTTTCGTATACGCACCAGGGGACAACTTCCTCCGCTCTTACCCGTCTTAGCGTCAACGCCGCACGCCTCGTCGGCATACCCCCCGAGGGATACGCGCACTTGCTGGGCCTGGCGCCCGAGCATCTCCACGACGACCTGTGCCGGCCCCCCTCGGCCACGAGCCTCCGCATCGCGGAACTGACGACTTCTCACATCTCCTGGGCCGAGCTGTCCATGGTCCTGGCACAGCAGTCGGACATCGGGGCCCTCGGTGTCTGGGACTACCTGATCACCTCCGCACCCACTCCGCTCGAAGGCATCCGGGACGCCGCCGCCCACCTCGCCACCTTCGCCGACACCGCCACGGACACCCTCCGGATCACCGAGGACGGAGGCCAGATCACCATCAGCCACATCAATCAGGCCGATCTGGCCCACGAGGCGGCCTGCGCCGTCCGCGCCTACGTCCTCAGCCTCTGCCTGCGGCGTCTCAGCGAAGCCGCGCAACGCCCCCTCGTCCCCGTCCGCGTCACCCTGGCCTCCAAAGCCCCACGCCGGCGCCATCCCCTGACCGAGCAGTACGGCACCCGCACCATCGACTTCGAAGCCCCCGGCAGCTCGATCACCTTCCTCACCGCCGACCTGAACGCGCCGAACCCACACGCCCAGCCCGGCCTGTCGGCCGTGCTCCGAAGACACGCCGACCAGAGCCTCGCCACAGCCATGCCGCTGCACAACTGGCTCGACCTGTTCCGCACCGCTCTGGCCTCCGTCCACGACGACACCACACCGAGCCTGACCGCCGTGGCCCGACGCATGGCCGTCAGCACCCGAACCCTCCAACGCCGCCTCGACGACCACGGCACCAACTGGAAGAACGAAGTCGAGACCCTGCGCCGCACTCACATCACACAGCTGCTCCGCACCACCGACCTCAGCATCAACGCGGTAGCCACCCGCAGCGGCTACGCCGACGCCCGCACCCTGCGCCGAGCCATCCAACGCTGGTACGGCACCACACCCGCCGCCCTCCGCCGCACCAACCACCCGCACAGCGAAACGACAACCCCCGGGACCACCAACCAAGCCATCACCACTGAGTAGGCGTCCCGGAACCGCTTCGCATGCCCAAGGGAGGCCGCTGAGCGGCCGTCAGGCCAGAACACTGAATCTCACCCTCAACGCGCTCCCCCTTTGTGTTCCTTCAAGACCAGTCGCACCGACATCGTCTTGTCCGCACGGCAGCTCGGTACGACCGGCCGTGGGCCGTCCGCATTCACGAGAACGATCACCACGCTACGGCCACACCGATCACTCGCCCCAGGGGCAGGACACGCCAACGAAGGGACCGAGCACGCCATAGACGAATCCCCACCCGCAATGGCGACACCAGACGCCGGTCCACGAGGTCCAGGACCACATTGACGGCCGCGGCACCAAGCCCCGCCTGCAGGGAGCCAACCCAACCGAGCTGGGCAGGTACTGACTTCCTACTGCTCACGACTCACCTGCTGTCGGCGCTCTCCGGCTCCCGATGTCCCACACGGGCCGCAGAACGGCGTGACCGGAGGGCCGGTGCGCACGGCACGACTGCGGTCGCATCGGTCGCCCGGGGCCCGGAGCCAGTCGGTCGAAGGGCAGCATGGCGCGGAAGGTCCCCTTGCTGTCGTGAGCTGCCCTGGCCAGGTCATCTTCCCGGCCATAGCGTGGTGATCGTTCCCGCATGGTGCGGCCGCGAGGCGTTCACCGGGGCCAGACCATGCTGGTTCATGCCACAACCGATCGTGCTGTACTGAGAAGGACCCGTCGTGAGAATCAATGCTGTTCGCTGGGCTGCTGGCGTAGCGATAGCGGGTGTGCTCGTGTCCCCGTGCCTTCCGGCACCGTCTGCGTCTGCGATGTCCTGGGGGCTCGTTACCGACGCCCACAGCGGCAAGTGCCTGGAGATCGCGGACTGGCGTAAGGCCTACGGTGCGCCCGCCCGCCAGTGGGACTGCACGTACGGAAGCAATCAGCTGTGGCTCTAGCCCCCGGGAACTTCCGGCGCTCAGCCGGCCAAAGGCCGGCATCCGACGCACCGTAGCGGCTTCCCGCGAAGCGGGCTTGCGGTCCTGGAGGAAAGCCAAAGGACCAGGGTGCGGGAGCCGCCCAACGGGCCGTAGGCCTGGACCCCATGAGGCGGTCTCACCTCCCGTGCGAAATGCCGGGGCTTGGCTTCATTCATGAGGCACTGAAAGACGCTCTTGAGCTTCAGCCGCCGTGCCCCTGCGCTGAAGGAACTACTCCGCGGCCTGCCTGTGGTCTCACGTCGAACGCTCGCCCGGCCCCAGACCAACACCTGTGCAAGGGATACGTCGGCGACCGCCGGCTCACCCGCACTCTGGGGACCCCCCGTCTTGGTCATCAAGAACGACAACACCCAATCAGGAGAAACACCCATGAGCGCCAACAGCACCCAGAAGTCCCAGACCAAGCTCACCGAGTTCGTCGCGCAAGCCGCCACCAAGTTCGATGTCCCCGGCGCAACAGTCGGCGTGTGGGCGGACGGCCGCGAGACGTATGCGGGCCACGGCGTGACCAGCCTCGACAACCCGCTCCCCGTCGACAAGGACACGCTGTTCCAGCTGGGCTCCATCACGAAGACCTTCACGGCGACCGCGCTGATGCGGCTGGTCGCCGACGGCCGGATCGAGCTGGACGCGCCGGTGCGCCGCTACGTCCCCGAGCTCGTGCTGGCCGACGAGAAGGCGGCGGCCGAGATCACCGTCCTGAACCTGCTCAACCACACCTCGGGTCTGTCCTGGAACGTGATCGTCGACACCGGGGACGGCGACGACGCCCTGGCCGGATTCGTGGCGAAGATGGCCGAGCTGCAGTTCGTCGGTGAGCCCGGTGCCCGCGCCTCGTACAGTCAGGCCGGGTACAACCTGCTCGGGCGCGTCCTCGAGAACGTCACGGGTCTGACGTACGAGCAAGCCATCGCCTCGCTCCTGTTCGAGCCGCTGGGACTTTCGCACAGCTTCTTCGGCACCGCCGAGGTCATGACCAGGCGGTTCGCCGTGGGCCACAACCCCGACGAGGGCGGCAACCTGGCAGTCGCGAAGGAGTGGCACCTCACCCGGGGCAACAACCCCGGCGGGGGCCTCGCGGCCTCGGCAGCGGACGTCCTCCGCTGGGCCCGTTTCCAGCTCGGCGACGGTCTTACCGAGAAGGGCGAGCGGCTTCTGCCGACCGAGGTACTGCACCGGATGCGGGAGCAGACGGTCGAGCTGCGCGGCAGCAATCTCGGTGACGGCTTCGGCATCTGCTGGTTCCTGCGCGAGGTGGACGGCGTGCGGACGATCGAGCACGGTGGCTCGACAAACGGCCAGTTCGTCGAGCTGCTGCTCGTGCCCGAGCGCGGCTTCGCCGTGGTCGCCATGTCGAACTCCGGTACGGACGGCATCCCCTTCAACCGGACCGCCGTCCGCTGGGCCCTGGAGCACTACCTCGGCGTCGTGGACAAGGACCCGGAGGCGCTCCCCTACGACGAGGCGCGGGCCCAGGAAGTCGTCGGGGCCTACGCCAACGACGCCATGACGCTCACCGTCGGCGCCAACGGGGTGGAGCTGACCATCGGGGCCGTGATCAAGCCGGAGATCCGAGAGTCGGCCGACTTCGAGATGCCCGCGGACCACGAGCCGGCCGCCATGGGCCTGCTGCCCGGCGACGGCGACGAGTTCATCGTCACCGCGGGTGGACTGGCGGGGCAGCGGGGCTTCTTCTCCCGCGACGCGAGCGGCGCCATCGCCGGCATCGACCTCGGCGGCCGCATGTTCAGCCGGGTGCCCACCGCCTCCGAGTGACGAACCCGCTCCCGATGTCCTCGTCGCCACGGGGGAGCGACGAGGACATCGTCACGCGCGGAACATTCCTAGGAATGGCGTGGGCTGGCCACCCATTACGTACGGCAGGACACCCGCGAGCTACCTCGCCGGGCTCCCTCTGCGTGGGGGTGATCTGGCCTCCGCAGCCTCCAACCCACCTTGCGAGCCAGAGGGATCGCACCACCTGTCCCGTATGCAGACCACCGAGCCGTTCCCCTCCCCCGCGCGGGGGAGAGGGACGGTCCGTGGGGCTGATGCGACCGGAAACGACCCCGGCAGAGCATGAGTTGTGAGGATCACGAAGGCTGGAGGTCACGGTGTCCATCCCCGCAACGACACAGACGCACGAGGGGGCACCGCGCCTCGCCCCGGCACCCCGCTGGACCGGGTGGCCGCGGCGGTGGCCTGAGTGGGCGCCTGCCGCCGCCGCGACCTGTGGCGCGGTGTACGCCATCGTCGAGGCCACCTGGGCCGTGACGCGAACCACGGTGCCCTTCACCCCGCACACCCCCTACTCGCCGGTTGTCCAGCTGATCCTGGCCGGCCTGGCCATCGCTGCCGGTATCGCCAGCCGGGCAACCAGGCGACAGCTGGACCGGCCTGGCCGAATGGCGGTGGCGGGTGCGCTCATTCTGACCATCCCCGTGTTCGCGATGGGCGCGACCAGCCTGCCCGCCTACTTCGTCACTCTGGCGGCCGGTTCCGGGCTGGAGAGCGCCACCGGCCTGGCCCATGTGCTGATGAGCACGGCCCTCACCGCTGTCCTCGTCCTCGTCGCTCTGTCGTACCGCCGACGGCTGGCCGGCACATGCCCCCGCTGCGGGCAGAAGCACACCGGCGGCCACGACGCCCCACTCGTCCATCCTGGCGCCACGACTGCCTCCCGGGGCACCCGGAGACTGGCCTACCTGCTGATGTGCGGGATGCTGCCGTGGGCCGGAGCAAAGACCATCTGGACGCTGGGCGGTGACGCGCTCGGCATCACGGCCGAGAAGTGGAAGGAGTCGAACTCCGGCGGATCGGAGGTGGCACAGGCGCTCGCCGAGGCAGGTATCGATGTCACTGTGCTGGCTGCGGGGCTCGGGTTCTTTCTCCTGACCGGGCTGATGTACCCGTGGGGGCAGGTGTTTCCCCGCTGGACGCTGATCCTCTCCGGGCGCCGTGTACCGCGTCTGCTGCCCTTGATCCCGGCCTGGCTGACCGCGCTCGGACTGTCGGTGTACGGGGTCTTCCTGGTGATCTACGCTCCTCTCGCCGCCCTCGGAGTGTTGCCGGCACCCAGACTCGACACGGATCTCGGCGCCACCCTCTCCGGGACTCTCTGGCTGGCCGCCTTCGGTGGACTGGCTTTCGGCGGCCTGGGCTTCGCCCTCCTCGCGGCCGCACGCTCCTACTCCGCCCGGACCCGCCCCGCCTGCGCCACCGCGACCCCGGAGGCCTCACCGACCAAGACGGCCCACGCAGAGGCAGGGGCCTCAACGCCCCCCGCCTACTAGCGAATGCCGGCCGAACACTCCCTCGGCGTAGCCCGAAACGGTCCCGGATACGTTGCCGTCCATCCGAGCCATCCCTACTTCTGCGCTGAACCACTCCAGCGACTGCGTTCTCGGCGACGCACGCGAGAGCCACATCGAACACTGCGACCAGTGGGACTCCCGATCCGATAGGCAGGCCCGCCCACCCATGACGTTCCCCGATCACCTCCAGCACCTCGCTGAGAGCGCCCTCGCAACCATCCCGGCCGCCGATGCCGGCGAAATCTAGGCTGTCTCCTTCCTCATCGACAACGAGGACGACGACCATCGCCGGCCGACCCTGACGATCGGCTACAACACCGAGACTCAGGCACGGCACAGCATTCAGGATGCCTCTGACCAGGCAGAAGCCCGCTGGAACCACGCCTTCTGGATCCAGAACCAGCTGACTGTGGTCGGCGACCTGACCAGCGACCGCGGCGGCGCCACAGCTCGCCGGGAGTGGATCACCGAACTCGGACTTTGGTACGAGGAGCCGACCGACCACGCGGCCTGGGTGCCGGTCATCGGGCCGCTCGCCGCACAGATCGAGTCCCATTTCAACCAGACCTGCTGCCGGCTCGCCCGAACCCTCCATACGACCGGCGTCATCGAAAGATCTGTCGGCCGAAGCGTGCCGGTGATCGTCCACGAGGTGGAGTACTACGAGGAGATCGCCCGGCGGACCGAGCCCGCCAACCCACCTGGCCTCGCGCACGACTTCACCTCATGAGTCCGCAATGGCTGAGGCATTCGGGGACTGTTCCCCCACCCGACTCCACCATCAGCGACCCTCCCCCGAAGCAGTCGAAGCACTCTGCTCCAAGTCCTGTGGTGTCCACGGAAGCACAGCGACCATCGTTGGGTGGTGCCTCACATCCAATGGCGCAAGGCCGACGCGGTCCGAGAAGTGCTGGCGACTCCGCCAAGTCCCGCTGAGAGGTGGGAAAACTACGTTCCGCGTCCATGCGTCGTACATCCCGAGCTGGTGACGGAGTACCCCTACTGGGACCTCCAAGAGCAGATGTGGGACGAGTTGGAGTTCCGCTTCTTGGCATTGGACGAGGAGACGGGCTGGGACTACCAGTCACACCTCTCCACTGCCCCCGGCACCAAACTGTGCGGGTACCCGGGCTGGTGTCAGGAGCCGCAGTGGCCGAACTGCATCCAGTGCGGGAATCGCATGGAACATCTGCTGACGGTCGAGAGCACCGAGGCCGATTCCCTGTCCCGGCGCGCTTGGACCCCGGTCGAGGACCTGGATCGGGAGTACGTCGGCCCTGGTTTGGTTCTCGGTGATCTGGGCGGCGTGTATCTCTTTGAGTGCCTCGACTGCCCCCACCGCCCGCACACGCACCGATACGACTGTTCGTAGCGAACGAGGTCCGTCGCTGCAGCGTACGGACATACAGTGACCGATATTGAACCTGTTCAACAATAGTGGCAGGATGCGGTGCGGGGGTGGTGGTCGTGGCAGAGGTGCGACACGATTGGCCCGACAGTCGGATGCTGTTGGTCTCGATGCTGGTGCTGTTCCAGGAGGCGGTGCTGGCCACCATCGTCGTGGTGCTGTACGGGCAGACCCAGGAGTCACCCAACGCTGTGGGCAACCAGGGCCTCGGGCTGGTGCTCGTTCTGCCAGTTCTGCTCGTGGTGGGTTCCGCCGTCCTAGGCGCGGTGGCGCTGTTCCTCGTACTCCCCGCGGTGTCACTGAGTCATCAGTTGGGGCGTCGGTTCGGCGGCCGCGAGACCTGGTGGTGGGCACTGCCGGTCGCGGCGGTGTTCGCCTTCTTCCTGCTCGCCGCCGCCGTCCAGGCCGACGTCATGGGACCGCTCACCGCGCTCAAGGCGTGGCTGCCGGTCGCCGTGGTGCTCGTCGTGCCCACGTTGCTCGCCCGGCTGCAACGGCAGGGACTCCTGAGGTCGGTGGCGCTGTGGGGTTCGGGGGTGGTGGTGGCGGTCGGCGTCTTCGGTGGTATCGCGGTTTCCACCGGCCTGATCGAGGAGTACCGGCCCCCGCAGCTCACCCGGGCGGTGCTGGACGGCACCTGGTCCGACGGGCGGGGCGGCACACTGACGTTCACGACAGTCGGCAAGGTGACGGCCTCCGGAATCGACCACCGGCTCGGAAGCGGCGACCTCGACGAAGCGGTCGAGTGCACAGGCCAGGGCACGTGGACGTTGCAGACCATCGAGGACACCGGGATCCAAGAAGTCGACCTCACCATCCCGGGCTGCTCATACGCACCCTGGAACGTCGGGGGCACGCCGGCGCGGATCACGCTCTACCAGTACATCGGAGACCCGGACTCCTGGAACCTGTACGAGGTGAACAAGACTCCCACCAGCCCCTGATCAGCAACCGCGCCCCGTCCAGGATGGCACGGAGGGTGTTCGCGCAGACGGCGCGGACGGAGTGACGATGATGCGGAAGACGCTGCTGCCGCCGTGATCACGGACTCAGCAGCCGGCCTGCGGCGACCGCCGAGGCCACCGTCCCTCCGGCCACCACCGCCGAGGCCGCGCACAGCGGAACCCTCGACGTCCACGTGCGCAGCGTACGGGAGCGGGAGACGCGGTCCAGCAGAGCGTCCCGTCCACGGAGCACTACCAGGCCGACGCCGGCGAGCGTCAACGCCATGCCGGATCCGAAAGCGGCGACCATCGCGAGTGCGATGCCGACCTTGCCGGTCAACAGTCTGGTGAGCAGGACGAGGAAGGCCGACGGCGAGGGCAGCAGGCCGCCCGACGCCCCGAGGAGGAGGAGTCCGCGCCAAGTGAGGTGTGGTGACCCGTCCGGAGAGTCGGACGGCACCGAGAAGGCAGGAGTGACCCGGGCGTTGCATTCGTGGCAGCCGGGTATCGGGGCGACGAACTCCAGCCCGCCGTCTGCGGCCGGGGTGCCGGTGCGGTCGAGGCCGGCTGGGCGGTGGTGGAGATGTGCAGTCCCAGTCCGTTCCCGTCCGTTCCAGTCGCCCGGTCCGCTGGCTGCGGGTCGGCCTGCCGCACCGGGCGGGGGATGATGGGGTTGGAATGACGGAACGCGAGGTCAGGAGCTTCCATGGCGAAGCGGGTTCACCAACCCCGTGAGGACGCGGAGTTCGATTTCATCCTCGGGATGAGCCGAGTCCCGGTCCTCGCATACTTCATCGGGACATGGCCCAAGGCAATCGAGCCCTGCCGGGCGATGGACCTCGTCGTGGGTGGCATCGCCGACGAGTACACGGGCCGCCTGACGGTCGTCCGCACCGACATTACGCGCTGTCCGGCCGCAACCGAGCGATACGGGATCACCGGAGCCCCGTCCTACGTCCTGCTGAAGGAGGGAGAGGCGGTGGCGCACGGCACGGGGCCTATGACCAGCGCCGAGGTACGGGAATTCCTGGACGGCCACCTCTGAGCGGCCGCGACCCCCGTCACACAGCGCCGCCCGTGTTGGAGCCGAGGCAGCACGTCCACGGCTTTCACGCGCTCGCAGACGGGACGTTTACACTGCCCCGACTGCAGACTGACGATCGACCGGTGCGCCTTGGGCTCGCTCACCAGAAGTCCGACGGGTTTGGGCTTCGGATCTCTCCCCACGGTTGCTCATCCAGAGGCCGCGGAAGGGACGGCGTTGGTCCTGGCCCGGGGGCTCGCGCCGTTGGTGTCGGGGATGCGGCCCGCTCCTTGTGCGAGCTGTTGCTGTCGGGGGGGGGCGGCCTCAGGATGCGCGCCATGATGGGGGCTTGGCGTCGCAGGCAGGCCATGAGAACTGGAGTGCGCGGTGGGGACGATACTCAAGGGCATGAGCCGCGTTAGGTGGCACGAACTGACGCATGCGTACGGATCAGCGGAAGAGGTCCCGGGCCGTCTGTCGCGGGTGGCGTGGGGCGATGCATTGACCAGCGCTTCAGCGTTGAGTGATCTTGGACTCTGGCTCGGTGAGCTGTCTGTCTTCGACGCGACTGCCGAGGCGGTTCCGTTTCTGTGGGATCTCGCAGTGTGTGACTCTGTCGCCAGCCGCTCCGGTGTGATCCAGCTGCTCCGGACGATCCTCGAACAGGCCAATCCCCCACGGCTCGACATTCAATGCGCAGCTCACCGAGCTGTGCTCGACGGCAGGAGCCTGGCAGACAGGCTGGCCGGTGACGGGGATGTCGCCGTGCAGACACTGGCTCAGGACTTGGTGGCCGCGATCGACAACCACGTCTGCGAGGCCTGCCGTCCCTCCTGAACACAGGCCCCTTGTGGCTGTCCTGGCGACAGCCCACCGCAACGAGGCAGTCGCCGGGTCGTGTCGTCAGCTGACTCCCTGCTGTTCGGCGCGCGCCCGGATGATGGCGAGGCGGTAGCAATCGGTGCCGGTGCGACGGCAGAGACGTCCGACCCTGAACTGTGGCGGACGGCGTCCAGGAACGCATTCCAGGAAGTGCGGCCGGTCTCCAGCGCAGCAGCGAACGAGGACGGCCACAACAGGCGAGGCATACAGCCGGCCCGCACATCACAGAGCAGGCGCCAAACGCGCCGGGGCAGTTGAGCCGCCACCCGACCTCATGGCCACGAAACCGACGATGTTGGATAGCGGCATGGTGAGACGCAAGAAGGAGAAGCGGCCCACCTTCGGCATTCCGAAGGGGATCATCCTGCTGGCGACGCCGGACGGCTGGCGCCACAGCGTCCTCACCGTGGAAGGCGGAATGCTCTGCGGGCGCCTGGACGTGCCCCTCCACACCGACCCACAAGACGCTCGGGCCGCGGCGGCGGCAATGGTGACGGGACTCGCCCGCGACTTCCACGGCACCGACGTCGAGGTGAACTGGGATCCGCCCCAGAAGCCTTGGTCGTGGACCGCGCAAGTAACCATCGCCGTCGGAAATGAACCCGCCTCACCGGACGCCGGGGGTTAGACGGCAAGTTCAGCTTGTCGTTTATCCACCGGCGTCGAACTGGACTCGAACTGGTTCGGAGTTTCCCCAGTTCACCGGATGTTCGAGGGGCCGGGCCCCGATCCTGTACTCAGGGTTGATTCAGCACGGAGGCCGGGATCGTGGGACTGGTCGAGCACAGCGTCCAACGAGACGCGTTGTCGGTTGTCGGAGTTCCGGTCGGAACCGTACGGGTGCCTGACGTCGCGGGCGGATGCCTTGTTCGACTTGTGTGACGCGCTGCTGTGCACCGACGGACCGGTCCGCACCCTCGTAGACCTGGCCCTCGCGCCGGAACACCGACGCGGGCACGGCGCCCTGTACTCAGGGATCAACCGGGGCCGGATCGATGTCGCCCGGCTTCGTCGCGCGCTTGCGGGTGTGCCGCTGCCCAGGGCGAGCGACGGCCGGCTGGTGCTGGCCGTGGACGTCTCCCCGTGGCTTCGGCCAGATGCCGATACCTGCTCGGACCGCTCCTTCTGCCACACCTTCGGCCGCGGCCTGGGCAAGCACCAGATGGTGCCCGGCTGGCCCTACTCGATCGTCGCCGCTCTGGAGACCGGCCGGACTTCATGGACGGCCCTGCTGGACGCGATCCGGCTGGAGCCCGGCGCCGACTTGGCCGCGGTCACCGCCGACCAGGTCCGTGCCGTCATCGAACGTCTCGTGGAAGCCAGCCAGTGGCAGGAGAGCGACCCGGATGTCCTGGTCGTACTCGACGCCGGATACGACGCACCCCGTATCGCTCATCTCCTCGACGACCTGCCTGTCGAGGTGCTGGGCCGGCTCCGCTCGGACCGGGTGATGCGCAGGCCCGTTCCGGTGCCGTGGATCTGTCCGCCGCAGGGTGGCCGCCCGCCCAAGCACGGCGGCGAGTTCGTCTTCGGCCGCCGCGAGACCTGGGGCGAGCCGGACGCGGTCACCGTCACGAACACCGACCGATACGGGACCGCGGCCGCGCTGGCCTGGGGCCGGCTGCATCCCCGGCTGACCCGCCGGGCGGCATGGGGTGACCACGAGGGCCCGCTGCCGATCATCGAGGGCACCGTGATCCGCCTGTCGGTCGAGAAGCTGCCCAGCGGCGGGGTGAACAAGCCCGTCTGGCTGTGGTGGTCGGGCACCGGCGCCGCCACGAATGACGTTGACCGGTGCTGGCGGTCCTTTCTCCGCCGCTTCGACGTGGAACACACCTTCCGGCTCCTCAAGCAGACCCTCGGCTGGACCCGGCCGAAGCTGCGGGACTCGGCAGCAGCTGACCGCTGGACCTGGCTCGTCCTGGCCGCACACGCTCAGCTCCGCCTGGCTCGCCCTCTCGCACGGGATCTCCGCCGGCCGTGGGAGCGGCCCGCAGAACCGAACAGACTCACCCCTGCCAGGGTCCGCCGCGGGTTCAGGAACCTGCGGGCTAAGACGGGCACACCAGCCAGTGCACCGAAACCCAGCCGGCCCGGCCCCGGTCGCCCGCCCGGCTCGAAGAACCGGCGACCGGCTCCCCGTTACGACGTCGGGCGGGTCCTCGCCACCGGCGAGTCCTACACCCGACCCGCACACCACAAGGTCGGCACGAAGCCTCGACGCATTGGAGGGTCGGCAAGCTCAGACTGATAGGAGGAATCCACCGATCTGGTATTCCAGTCCCTCACGGAACTCCAGGTGCGGGATGGCACTCCGCATCGCCGAGTACAGCGCGGGCGGCACCTCGTAGACCGCGGTCTCAAGGAAGTCGTCGTCCCGGCCGGGGAACAGGTCCCGGATCCTCAAGACCTCAACGCGGTTGAGGCCAGTGACATGTGCGGCTTGCTCGTCGCTGTCCCAGCCGATGAGGTCCCACCCAAGGGTTTCGGTGTTGATGTCGTTCACGCGCCTACGATAAGCGCGAACAGGCCATGAGGTTAAACGGCAAGTTCAGTGCCTGTTTCTGAACCGGGCGGATGGACATGGCTGAGCAGGTCGTGGCTGCCGGCAGCAGGAATGGTGCGGCTCCCGCGGCTCGCTGTGGCGCTTGTCCAAGTGCTATGCGGGTCATGCTCGGTGTGCGGGGCGGCGGTGGTGGCGACGGGACAACGGGCGCGGTAGTGTGCGGGAAGCGTCGCGTGCCGGTGGCAGACCGTGTCAGGCATGGAGGCGCCGAATCGAAGGAAGCCGACGATGCATCTGTCGCACCCTTCGCTCTCGCGTGACTGAGCGCGAGACGACCAGGCTCGTCGCCTGGAGCCAAGAACTCCGCCGAGTGCACGGCCGACTCAGGGAAGCGCTGTCCGTGACCCGCGCGTCCCTCGCCGACGGCACCCCCGGTGAGGCGGCCACCCGTGAACTGCTGCTGTACTGCCATGGCTTCTGCACGGCTCTCGACCGCCACCATCAGGGCGAAGACCGCACCCTGTTTCCGGCCATCGCAGCTGCGTATCCGGAGCTTCGACCGGTGCTTCGCTTGCTCGAACAGGATCACTCGATGATCGCCCACCTGCTCGGCAGCCTCCGCGCTGCGGTCGACCGGGCCGCGCCGCCTGAGGAGCTCGACCACCACCTCGAAGGCATCGCCGCGATCATGGAGAGCCACTTCCGCTACGAGGAGCGGCAACTGCTCACTGTGCTCGAAACCCTTGAGCTTGCAGCCGTACCACAAGAGGTGCTGGGACCCATTTGATCCCACGCTCCCTGCGAGGCTGACCTGTTGAGGCCGACCTCGGCGAAGTAGGCACTGGCTGCGGCGGGGTCGCGGCGTGCGTAGCCCAGGTCCAGGCGTCCGGTGTACCGGTCGCTGGCAAGGCGCCACAGGGTGCCGAGGTCCATGACGTAGCCACGCTCCTGGCCTGTCTGCTGCAGCCAGATGTCGACGCAGTCGGTGGAGCAGAAGAGGCGCTGGTTGGCACAGGTGTGGACGACGTCGTCCCAGGCCCGCTGCATGGGGGTGAGTAAATGGGCCACCTGGTCGCCCTTCGGGGGTGCGTCCCGGCCGACCACCCAGGCGTGCGGGGTGTCGCAGGCCGGGCAGCCGGTGGCGACCAGGACGTCGGGCTCGTCCTTGAGCAGGTGTGGCAGGGCGAACGAGTCCCAGGCGCATCCGCCCCACCACAGGGTGTGCGCGCCCATGACGGAGAAGCCGAGGGGCACGGACGCAAAGGGGTGGGCCATCACGACCTGGTCGTGGTTCTGCGCGTCCAGGACCAGATCATGGCTTTCGTGGAGAGTGCGCAGTTCCTGGCGGACTAGGTCGGGGGCGAGTCCGGTGAGTGCGGCGAGTTCCGGGACGCTCGGAGCCTGTCCGGTGCGCGCGAAGCCGTGATAGACGGCCAGGACAGCCGGGGCGTCTGTGCACGGGTAGTGCGGATGATCTTCTGCTGGGTAATGTTGATCTTCGGACATCAAACGTATGTCCCCACCATGCCCGAAGGGTACGAAGACGTCCCCGCAGCGGGGACGGTGTGCCGCAGACGTGGGCCCGTTCCTTGGCGGTGCGTCGGGCTCGCGGTGCCGGGCCGGCCATGGTCGCCGCTGAGACCGCGGCGGCCGGAAAGTGAGTAGACAGATGCAACCGACGTTCGTCCTCGTTCACGGAGCCTTCGCGAACTCCTTCTCCTTCGCGCCCCTTCAGGCCGAACTCGGCCTCCTCGGACACCGTTCGGTCGCCGTCGACCTGCCCGGCCACGGCTTCCAGGCGACCTTCACCCGCGCCTATCAGACGCCGCAGGACCCCGAAGGGCTCGCCACTGCGCCCGGCTCGATCAAGGGCGTGACGCTCGCCGACAACGCCGCGCACTTGATCGGGATCCTGGAACGGGCGAAGCGGAACGGCCCCGTGATCCTCGTCTCCCACAGCCGCGGCGGCATCACGGCCACGGCCGCGGCCAACGCGCGCCCGGACCTGATCGACCGCATCGTCTACGTCTCGGCTTGGTGCCCCGTCCGGCTCGACGTCGGTGGTTACTACGCCGAGCCGGAGATGGCCGGAGTCGACCCTGCCACGTTCGCTTCGGCGCTGGCCGGGAACCCTGCCGACCTCGGCCTGCTCCGCGTCAACTTCCGCACCGCGAACCCGGACTCGCTCGCGGCGTTCAAGGCCGCCTTCTTCGCCGACGGCACGGACGAGCAGTTCCTCACCTTCCTGAACACCTTCCAGCCCGACGAGAACCTGGACGCCGGCGACTCCGCCGACCGGGCGCAGGCCGCCACCTGGGGCCGCATCCCGAAGACCTACATCCGCCTGGCCGACGACGCGAGCCTGCCCCTGGCCATACAGGACCGGCTGATCCGCGAGGGCAACGAGCTGACGCCGGACAACCCGTACGACGTCCGCACCCTGGACGGCAGCCACCTGAAGTGGCTGGTCGACCCGGCGCCCGCGGCCCGCGCCCTGGGCGAACTCGCCACGCTCCCGGACCCGTCCGTTCAGGCGTGATCGAAATCGCGTGAGGGCGGTGGTGGTGGGAGGGCAGCCGCTCGTGTGCGGCTCCGGCTGCCTTCCCACACGCCGGCAACGTAACGCCGGAAGCAGGGCTCGTCCGGGACGGCTTGGTGGTCGGCTCCTGAAGTCCTTCGGGGGTTGACGTGAGGTCAGGCGGATGCGGCTTGGAGGAGGGTTACGGCTGCGGTGGTGCGGGCGTAGAGGACGGAGCGGCCGGCGCGGTGGGCGCTGACCAGGCCCGCTTTGCGGAGCGCGGTGAGGTATTGGGATACCCCTGCTGGGGAGAGCCCGGTGCGGTGGGCCAGCTGTGTGGTGGAGGCCGGGGTCTCCAGTTCGGTCAGCAGCAGGGCCCGTGAGCGGCCGAGTACGGCGGCGAGGGTGTCGGCCCGGGTGACGGGCCGCGCCGTCCAGAGTGAGCCGACACCGCGTGCCGGATAGACGAGTTGCGGTGGGTCCGGCAGTGTCGTTCGGGTGCGAAGTCTCGGTCCGGTGAAGGCCGAGGGGATCAGCAGCAGTCCTGTCCCTGCCGTCGTGCGGGTCAGCGGCTGCTTTCGGCTGGTCATCCGTAGCGCGTTGGCGTCCCAGCTCACTGACGTGTGCAGGTCGTTGAGGAGGTGGCCGGCACCGTGCTCGGCGGCCAGGCGGGCCCGGTAGAGGATGTCTGCGTCCAGGACTGCCCGGATTCGTGCCCAATAGGGGGCGAGTGCCAGCTCCCAGTACGTTTCGAGCTCTTCGGTGACCTTGGCCAAGCGGCCTGGCGGGTCGGCGTGCAAAGTGCGCAGCCGGGGGCCGAGGCTCCCCTGGTGGCGGGCCAGGTGGTCGAGGTCCTGGCGGACCCGGTCGGCGGGCGAGGCCCGGATCGCCTCCCACTCTTCCGCCGGGGTGGGAGCAGATCCGGCGGGGGCGGGGTTGAGGAAGTCGGGGACGTAGCCGGTGGGCGGGATCAACTCGGCCAGCCAGCCCCGGTCCAGCCCGGCGGTCGCCAGGCGCGGCCGTACCTGTTCGGCCCAGGGCCGGTGGATTGGATGTGCGGCGGCGGACCTCAGCAGCCGGAGGCTGGGCGCGACCTCCCACATTGGTGAGACGGCGAACCGCACCTGCGCCAGATCGCTCGCCGAGAACGCCAGCTCCGCCAGGACGACCACTCCTCAATGGATTCGTACATGTCTTAATCAACGGCAGGTCAGCCTATCGTGCGGACATCATCGCGCCATGACCTCACAGACGATCCCCGCGGCGGCAGCGGGCACCTGGACGCTCGGCGACCGCTCGGTCAATCGGATCGGTTTCGGCGCGATGCGCCTGCCTCAGCCCGGCGAGGCGTTCGCGGCCGATGCCGTCCCACGCGACCGCGACCAGGCGATCAGCGTGCTGCGCCGCGCGGTCGGCGACCCCGACAACCTTACCCAGAACGTCGCCTCCGGCTCCCTGCACCTGTCGCAGGACGAACTCACCGCCTTGGACCCCGTCCACCACAAGACGGCATGAGCCAGACCCCCAAAGCGCTGTGATCCACTTCTGCTGATCGGCCAGTCTGCCGTGGCTGTTGCTGGTGCCCGCCCCATAGTCCTGACTGCCGCCGAGCCGCAACGGTTGAAGAAGGCGGCCTACGGTCACAAGACTCCGCACCAGGCCAGGGTCCGATCACAGATCGTGCTCCTGGCGAGCCGGGGCAGGTCCAACGTGCGGATCGCTCTCGAGGTGGGCGTACACGTGGACAGCGTGCGCACCTGGCGGGGCCGGTTCGCCGACGGAGGCCTGCCGGCCCTGGCCGACCGCAGGCGCAGCGGGCGCCCGGCCTGCTTCACCCCCGTGCAGGTCGCCGAGGCCAAGGCCCTGGCCTGCCAGCTCCCCGCCGAGACCGGGGTGCCGCTGGCGCGCTGGTCGTGCCCGGAGCCGGCCGCCGAGCTGACCGCGCGTGGCGTCACCACACCGTCTCGGCCTCCACCGTGCGCCGCTGGCTGCGTCAGGACGCGCTCAAGCCCTGGCAGCACCGGTCCTGGATCTTCATCCGGGACCCGGACTTCCGCGCCAAGGCCCAGCGCATCCTTGACCTGTACGCCCGAACCTACGAAGGCGAACTCCTCGGCACCGACGAATACGTGGTCTCCAGTGACGAGAAGACCTCGATCCAGGCCCGCTGCCGCTGCCACCCGACCCTGGCCCCGGGCCAGGCGGCCAGAGCGATGCGCGTCAACCACGAGTACGGCCGCAGCGGCGCCGTGGCCTACCGGGCCGCCTACGACGTCCACCGGGCACGAGTCTTCGGCCGCTGCGAGGCCACCACCGGCATCGCGCCGTTCATGGCCCTGGTCGAACAGGTCATGGCCACCGAGCCCTACGCCAGCGCCAGCCGAGTCTTCTGGATCGTCGACAACGGCTCCTCTCACCGTGGGAAGAAGGCCATTGACCGTCTGACCAAGGCGATTCCGAACGCGGTCATGGTCCACACACCCGTCCACGCCTCCCGGACAAACCAGATCGAGATCTTCTTCTCGATCGTCCAGCGCAAGGTCGTCTCACCCAACGACTTCACAGACCTGACCCAGGTCCGGGACCGGCTCCGAGCATTCGAAGACCGCTACGACTCCGCGGCACAACCGTTCCAGTGGAGGTTCACCACCTCCGACCTGGACGACCTGCTGGCCCGGCTCGACCGACGCACAACCGCCGACCGACACCAAGAATCCTCCATCGCCCTGGCAGCCTGAACAACCCGCGAAGGACTTCCGGAGCCGACCACTTAGACGCTAGCTCCGCCTGAAGGAAGCCCTACTCGGCAGGTCCCAGGGCGGGTTGACGAGCAAGGTTCACCTCGCCGCGACCACAGGTACCGTCCGCTCGGGGGCGAGCTCGTCGCCTTCGGGTAGTGCTTGGTACGTGACGAGGACACCACGCTGGTACCCGACCTCAGCCGGCCAGGGCCGCCGTGCGTCCGTCTAAGCTCCTTCGAGCTGTGCCAGGACGAGGGCCAGCGGCAGTGTGACGACGGCGAGCGCGAGTCCCGCTGCGGCCAGCCCGCCGCGGATCTCCCGCTTGCCACGAATCCCCAGGTAGGCGGCGATCAACGGAAGCAGGAAGCCTAGAAGCAGGCTGAAGCGCCAGCCTTCCTCCTTGAGGAGGAAGACCATCGCGCCCGCACAGGCCGGGACCGACACGACGCTCATCACTCGGCTGCGCGAAAGGAAGAGTTCGAGGTCATCGACTCCACTGAAGAAACTCATGTCCTGTCCCTGTCCTCTTCGCCGCCTGTCATCAGATGATCGTAGCGACCGGTCCCGCTCGGATCGTTCCGTCCACCGGCGGGTACCAGCGGGGCGCTCCGCCGCGCGGCGGAGCCTTTCGAGCCCATGGGGCGACGATTCCCCGGCCCAGGCAGGCCGTGGACGGTGCGGCACGGGCCGAGCGCACACCATGACTGTCAGGGGCGTCCGCTGCGGAGACCTTTCGGCGGTTGCCTTCTCGATGCGGTCGCATCCGGGAACGCCAGGACCAGGAACTCAGCCGGGTCCTCCTCCTCGTTCACGTCCGGCCGAACCTCACCATGAAGGGAAAGATGTGACCTCGTTCGATCTGGCCAAGCCCGAGACGCCTTGGGTCATCTTCGGGCCTCGCGAGGCGGTGGAGTTCAAAGAGCAGACGGCGGCTCTGCGTGCTGCGGGTGGTCGGGTGTACGAGGTGCATGCTCGCGATCTGACGGATGAGGCGGGCGTGCTTGACACCTTTGCCCGGGCGGTCGGAATCCCCGGCTATTTCGGCTGGAATTGGGATGCTCTGGTCGACTGCCTCGACGATCTCCACGATCCCGTCACGGGCGGGGTGGGGATAGTCATGGTCGTCCACGGGGCCGATGCGCTACTCGGGGCGGATCACCTCAAGGTGTTCATGATGGTGCTCTGCCTCGCGGCGGACCGCGCGAACACCGCGGTGGATCCGGACGGCGACCTCAGGGATCAGCCCGTGGTGATCGAGCACTTCGTCTTCCTGCTCGACGACGTCCGCGCCCAGGAATTCGCCGCGGGGATCAAGGATCCCGACGTCGTCGTTCGTGTGGAGGGTGACTTCCTCACGGTGGCCCTGGACCTCGACGTCTGGCGACCCAAGGCGGCCGGGCGCCCGAAGACCTCCTGACTCCGGGCCGTACCGGAACCCGCCTTGACTCCTCGGACCGGCCCAGCACCTGGGCAGCCGGCATGTCGGTGTCCGTCATGGAGCTACTGCGGCACGGACGGCAGCGATCAGCCATCCTGGCATGCGGACCGCGCCAGTACGTCCGCGGCGCCCCTCCCCCCCGGCCCGAAGCCAGACTGTCACTCACCCAGCACGATCCGGCTTTTGCCCGTCAGGCGCCTCTCGACGCCGCGGCCACGCCGTCGCTTGCCGGTCACGTTTGAAGGGACTCCGCCCAGCCGTTTCGCACCGCGTAGGCACCGAGCTGCATCCGGCTGCGGACTCCGGCCATGTCCATGAGATGACGCAGGCGTCGGTGCAGCGTGCGCGGTGACAGACCGAGTTGTGTCGCGGCCGTCAGGTCCGTCAGGCCGGCCAGGAGCAGCGCGAGGATCCTGCGGTCGAGCTCGGTCAGGCCTTGCGGACCGACCTCGACGGTGGATTCGGTTTCTCCGACCGTGGCCGAAAGCGCGAGCGGGTGGGCGGTCTGCCATACCGTCTCGAACAGAGCGTCCAGCGCGTCCAGCAGGCCGCTGCGGTGCAGCAGCACGGCGCCGGGCTCCCCGTCCGGTGTGACCGCGAGCGGGACGAGGCCGAGGTCGGCGTCGGCCAGCACGAGTTTCATCGGCAGCTGGTCGGCGACACGGAGTTGCACGCCCTTGCGCAGTGAATCGATCGCGTCGTCGATGATGCCCGGCTCTGCCAGCACGGCCCGGTCCAGTACCGCCCGGAACTGCACGCCACGGCCGATGGCCACGGGTTCGGCCGTGTTCTCGTCGGGCGGCAGGGCGACGAACGGTGCGGTGATGAAGGATCGGACCTGCGTACGCGCCGCCTGCTGCACCTGGAGGAAGCGATGGCGGATGGCGTCGACACCCGTGACGACCTCGATCAGATCGTTGATGCTGCTCCCGGTCATCGCCGCTCGGTGTTCCTCGGCGAAGGTCACCAGGGCGTGCTCGGCCATGCGCAGCCCGTCCCGGCGCTGGCTGATGAGAGCGCCGAGCGCCATGGCCGGCGGCGCGGCGGTGAACCGGTCGTCCGCCGACCTCGTCACCAGTCCCCACCCGGCCAGGCGGGACAAGGCCTTGTCGACACGGGCATGCGGGAGGGCGACCTGGTCGGAGAGCAGGCTCGCGGTGGAGTTCGGCCGTCCGAGCAGCGCCCGGTAGACACGCTCGTCATCGGGTTCGAGGCCCAGAACATCCAACATCGGCGACCGACTCTCTTCCGCTTGCCGCAGCGGGGAGAGTATGCGCCATGGCGGCAGACCCTGAATAGTCCCTGGTGGGAGTGGGTCCGGGGGGAAGGGCCCCGGGGAGTGACCTCCCCGGGGCCCGACAGTGCGGTTCATCGCAGGCCGTACGCCCGGATGATCTCGTTCTTTACGCTGAAGCCGGTGTTCGTCTCGGCGCTCGCGCGGACCGAGATGAAGCCGCCGGGCTTCTTGGCCGTCCTGAACGAACCCGTCCAACGGCCGTCGGCGCCCTTGGTCACCGTCACCTTCTGCCAGGTCGCGCCATCGTCGTACGAGACGTCCAGCTTCACCTTGGTGGCGGGGCCCGGATTGGTGCCGAGGCCCATCGACACCGGCTTGAGCGCGATCTTCTGAATCGCGTCGGCCTTGACGTCGCCGTGCAGGTCCGACTCCAGCGTGTAGTCCAGGTTCAGCACCGAGAACGGCTCGAAGAAGTCCGAGTCGACGGTGTCGGACATGAACGTCCACTCCGTGTGGGTGCGCGTCGACAATCGGAAGAGGTCACCGGGCCGCTCGGCGTCGAGGACGGCGCGGTAGGGCAGGTTGCCCGCCGGTACCTCCACCCACTGCATGTCCGTGCTGTGCGGGTTGTCGTGGATCAGCGTGTCGCCCTGGAAGACCTGCAGGTGGGTCGGCGTCTCACCCCACTGCAGGAAGCCGCCGAGCCGCATGTTGTCGCTGGCCGACGCCCACGCCTGCACGTTCCAGGTCATGTAGTTCTGCCATCGGGAGTTGTACACGCCGAAGGATTCGCTCTGGCCGGGCCGGGTCGCCGGAGCGAACCAGTCCAGCCGGCTGGTGCTGCCCTTGGCGTACGTGTTGTCGCCCGACACCATCACCCACGGCAGGGTTCCGTCGACGCCCTGCGCGTGGAACTCCCTCCAGACCTGGCCGGGCGTCACCCACTCGGTGCGGGTGCCCGGGTGCCACTCGCGCTCCGGGAGGTTGAACGACGGGCTGAGGGTGAAGTCGGACCGGTATCCCTCCGCCGGCCCGCCGTCCGTCGCCGAGTAGTAGCGGGCATCGATCCGGGCGAGGTCACCCTTGCTCGGCTTGTAGACCAGGGCCCGGTCCGGAACCTGGCCGGGGTACTCCCGGGTGAGGTCGTAGACGAACGGCGTGTGCTCGGTCTGCTGTACGGTCAGCTTGAGGATGCCTGCCTTGGCCGTCGCGACAAGGGCCTTGCCCGCGTCGCGGTGCACGGTGGCGACCGGGATGGCCGACTCGCCGACGTACTCCATCAGGCCACCGGCACCGTCGTTGACCACGATCAGCGCCTTCGCACCGGCCGCGACCGCGGCCTCGGTGCGCTCCTGGGGCGAGACCTCGTCGCTGCGCTCGATGACGACGACCTTGCCCTTGGCCTTGATCTTGTCGTATGCGGCCGTCGCACCGTTGCCCGCGTAGACGGTGTCCAGCCGGTCCGTGGCGGTGCCCAGGGCACTGCCCGGCTGCACCAGTGCGTCGAACCGGAGGCGATCGCCCAGTGTGCTCAGGCCGAGCTGCGGCTCGCCCTTGCGCCAGCGGGTGGTCAGCATGAACTCGCCCTGCTTCATGCGCTCCGTCGGGGCGACGTAGACGTCGTCGTACGTCGGCGGCAGCACGTACGCGCTGCGGTAGTCCATGAACGGGTCGAGGCCCTTGTAGTGGACGTTGAAATCGACCTTGCGCTGGCGGTCCTCGGTGCGCTGTGGCGCCTCGGTCTGCAGCAGGCGTGCCTTGCTCGCGTCGAGAACCACGTCCGCGGCGCCGTCCTTGAGCACGGTCTCCGGGTCGACCAGCACGGCCAGGCCCGAGCGGTCCGCCTTCTCGCCGGCCACGTCGAGGTACGCCGCGACGGTGTAGTGGCCGGGTGCCATGCGCATGGTGGTCAAGCCCTGGACGTAGACCTGCCACGGCCAGAAGTCGCCGGCCAGGTTGATCGTGACCCAGCCGGTGGCGGGCTTGCCGTTCCGGTCGACCAGCTTGATGTTCAGGTCGTACCGCTCCTCCTCCTTGAGCAGCGCCACGGATGTGCGGGTCACCGGCTGCCCGGTGGCAGCGTCGGCGGCTGTCACATGGCCGGTGTGCCGGCCGGCCGAGGCGGCTTTCGGGTCGCCGGTCACCGGGACGGCGGCGGTGCCGCCCGCCGGGACGGTGACCGTAGTGGCTCCCAGCGTGAACGGGCCGTCGTCGTCGGTCAGCGCCAGGTCGAGCGTGACGGCGGTGGGACCGGTGTTCGTGAAGGTCAGGTCCTTGGTGACGGCGCCGTCGCTCGGCTCGTGCGGCCATGTGTGGTTGCCGAAGAAGAGCGATCCGGTGGCGCGGACCGTGCTGCGCACGGCGGCGGCCACGTCGAGGCGGCCAGTGCCGACCTCGTACGGCGAGTTTCCGCCGTCCAGGCCCTTCGCGGTGCTCATCAAGTGTTCCTTGAGCTGCGCGCCGGTCCAGTCCGGGTGCCGCTGGGCCAGGATCGCCGCCGCGCCGACCACATGCGGGGTGGCCATCGAGGTGCCGCTGATGGTGCGGTAGAGGCCCTCACCACCGCCGGTCATCTCCTGCGAGCGGGCCGCGGTGATGTCCACGCCCGGCGCCGCGATGTCCGGCTTCATTCCGCCGGAGTGGGCCAGCGGGCCGGTGCTGGAGAAGGACGCGAGCCGGTCCTGCTTGTCCGTGGCGGCCACGGTCAGCGCTGCGGCGGCCGCACCGGGGGCGGAGATGCTCTCCGGGCCGGAGTTGCCGGCGGCTATGACGAACAGCGTGCCGTATTGGGCGGAGAGCGCGTCGACCATCTGCGACATCGGGTCGCTGCCGTCCGTGGGGTAGGAATCGCCGAGGCTCATGTTGACGACGTCCGCACCGGACTCGGCGGCCCACTGCATGCCGGCCATGACCCAGGAGTCCTGGCCGGAGCCCTCCGCGCCGCCGAGCACCTTGCCGACGTACAGGTCGGCGCCGGGTGCGACCCCCTTGTCGTCCCCTCCGGAGGCGGCGCCCGAGCCGACGATCGTGCCGGCGACATGCGTGCCGTGCCCGTTGACGTCGGTGATGGCCTCACCCGGCACGAAGCTCGCCGTGCCGTCGATCAGGCCGGCGAAGTCGGGGTGGTTGACGTCGATGCCGGTGTCGAGCACCGCGACCTTGACGCCCTTGCCGTCGTACCCGGCCGCCCAAGCCTCTGGCGCGCCGATCAACGGCACGCTCTCCTTCAGACTGGCCTTCACGCGACCGTCGAGCCACAGCTTGTCGACACCCGCGCCCAACGTGGCGCTGCCGTGCGACGCGACGGAGGTCCAGAAGGTGCGGGCCTGCCGCTTCTCCGTGCTGAGCACCGCGCCTCGGATGCCCTTGAGCTTGCGGGTCAGCTTGCTGCCGCGGGGAGCCGTCGGCTCGGCGGCCGCGCGGGACTTCGGCTCGGCGTACGTCGCGATCAGCGGTACCGCGGCGGACTTCGCGTCGTCGTACCCCATCTCGATCAGGTCGGTGACGTTGAACAGCCGCCGGTCCAGCCTGTCCGTCCCCAGCAGCGGCGCGGCCTCGTCCGGGATGACGAACAAGTCACCTTTGACCTCCTGGAACTTCACGCCGCCGACGGCGCTGTCCGGCCGGTCGACGTCGGCGATCTGCTTGCCGTCGGCCGTCGTGGTGACCGTGACGACATCGCCGGTGACCAGGGTGACCTTGTGGGTCGCCGAGGACTTGGCGGGAACGGTGGGCTTGCTCGGAGCGGCCTGTGCGGGTGCCTGCAGAACCGCGAGGCCCGACGCCAGCAGAGGCACTGCGGTGGCAGCCGAGATCAGCCGCCAGCGCCTGCCCCGGAAGGCGGAAGCATGAGAGGGGAAGTCCATGCCATGGGTCTATCGACCGGTGAACGACGTCGTGAAGGCTTCACGACGGCAAGTCCTCGCCATGGCAAAGGCTTGTCAGCGGTGAATCGTGGGATTCCGGACGGAACACGACGCCCCCCCCGGTGGGCGTGTCGCGGTGCCACCCCCGTGCCGCTGACATGCGGAGGTGGCCTTCCAGCCACGCTGGAGGGCGCGGCGACACCGGCCTTCTCGCCTTGCCGACGTGCGCCCGGAGGGCGACAGGGGTCAGATTGGAGTATGTGGTCCACCGGACTGAGACGTCTCGGCGGACCAGCCGGACGACATGGAGGAGCCTGGCATGACGACCCACGCGAGCTCACCCGGTCGGCGAGAGGACACGCACAGCAGCGGTTGGCTGGTGTTCGCCGCCGTCATCATGATCTTCAGCGGGATCATGACGCTGCTCGGAGGCATTTCAGCCATCGCCAAGGACGACGTGTTCCTGGCCACGCGTAACTACGTCTACGAGCTCGACCTCACCGGCTGGGGCTGGATCCACCTCATCCTGGGGATTCTGATCGTGCTCACCGGCATCGCCGTGTTCACGGGCGCCACGTGGGCCAGGGTCGTCGGCGTGGGCCTGGCCGGTCTCAGCATGATCGCCAACTTCATGTGGCTCCCCTACACGCCGTGGTGGGCGCTGCTGATCATCGCCATCGACGCCCTCGTCATCTGGGGGTTGTGCGTAGCCCCACGGCCGATCAAGGACTGACGGCCGGGACCGGCGCCCGTGGCACACGAAACAGCGACAGGAGAGCTACCGCGGCTGCTGCTCGTCGTCGGCGTCGCCGGGTCGGGCAAGTCGACAGTGGGGCGCCTCCTCGCCGATCGGCTGGGCTGGGCGTACCGGGACGCGGACGACTTCCACTCCGAGGCCAACCGCGCCAAGATGGCGGCCGGTCATGCCCTCACGGACAGCGACCGGGGGCCGTGGCTCGAAGCGATCGGGGAGTGGATGGACGCGGCGATCGCGGCGCGTCGGCGCTGCGTCGTGGCATGCTCCGCGCTCAAGCGTGACTACCGGGACGCGCTGCTGGCAGGGCGCCCCGAGGTTCTTCTGGTGTACCTGCACGGCTCGCCCGACGTGCTGCGTTCCCGGCTTGCCGGGCGGCACGGTCACTTCTTTCCGCCGGAATTGCTGGGGACCCAGCTCGCGGATCTGCAGGAGCCGGAGCCCGACGAGCACCCATTGGTCGTGGAGATCGATCAGCCTCCGGAGGCTGTCGTCACAGCGGTGCTTTCGCTGATGCGCCGGGAAGCCGACTCCGGCAGGCCACGGGCCGGATCCGTCACGGAGCGGGCCGCCCACACGGTCGTGCGCGACGGCCCTTCCGCGTCGTCCAGCCCGACAGGCGCGCTGTGGCGGCTGGTGCATGAAGAGCAGAGTGCGGTCGTGGTCCAGCTGGGCGGCGCCCTGCGCGATTACGTCGTGAACGGCCGACCGCTACTCGACGGGTTCTCCGCAGGGTCCGCCGTCACGGGCGGACGGGGGCAGGTGCTCGCGCCCTGGCCGAACCGGGTGGGCGGCGGACGCTACCGCTTCGGCGACCAGGACCTGCAACTCGCTCTGACGGAACCGGAGAAGGGCAACGCGATCCACGGGCTGCTTCGCTGGTCCCTGTGGCGGCTGCTGGCCCGTACCGACGACGCGGTCCGGGTCGGCACGACGCTCTGCCCTCAGCCCGGATACCCCTTCCTCCTCGACGTCTGCGTCGAGTACCGGCTCGGCCCCGACGGGCTCGAGACCGCCGTCTTCGCCACCAACGCCGGTACGGGGCCTGCACCTTACGGAGTGGGTCAGCACCCCTATCTGACAGTCGGCACCGACCTCGTCGACAGCGCGCTGCTGACCGTTCCCGCCCGGTACCTGCTCCGTGCCGACGACCGGGGGCTGCCAATCGGCCAGGAGTCGGTCGACGGGACCGCGTACGACTTCCGCACCGCCCGTCCCATCGGCGATCTGCGGCTGGACACGGCCTTCACCGGACTCGACCGCGGCCCCGACGGCCGGGCGGTCGTGCGCCTGGCAGACCCTTCCGGGCTGCGGGGTGTCGATCTGTGGCTCGGCGAAGGCACCCGGTATGTACAGGTGTACACGGGCGACACCCTGGCGGAACCCGAGAGACGGCGGCGTGGTGTAGCCGTGGAGGCCATGTCCTGTCCCCCGGACGCCTTTCGCAGCGGCACGGATCTCACCGTGCTGGAGCCGGGCGCCACGCATGTGCTCCGGTGGGGCCTCAGCCCCTGGGGGCGGCCATGACCCCGACCGCACCGCCTTCGGCCGTGCCCGATCCCGATATGTCCGCGCACGAGTTCAGGGCGCTCTACGAGCGGCTGCGACGCGGAGCGGCGCGATCGACGGAGGACGGTCGGACCGGCGCGCTCCGCCATGTGACGCCCGAGCGGGTCGTGGCCGCCGTCGCGGAGGTCCGCCTCGGACGCACGGTGTCGTTGGCCGCTCCGATCGAGACCGTGCCGGGCCCCGACGACGCCGAGCCCGCGGTGCACCGGATGACCGGCCCCGCCCCGGATGACCTCGGTGCCGAGGGTGTCCACTTCGCCACCGACCGCTTCGCCATGAACGTGCACGGGGACGCGGACAGCCACCTCGACGCCCTCTGCCACGTAGTGTTCGACGGGGAGCTGTACGGCGGGGTACCCGCAAGCCGTGTGACGGCCCAGGGGGCCCGTGCGCTCTCCGTGGGGCTGGTCGCTGACGGCATCGTCGGCCGGGGCGTACTGCTGGACATCCCCCGGCTGCGCGGCGTGCCGTGGCTGGAGCCGGGCGATCATGTGACGCCGGACGATCTGACGGCCGCCGAGGCCGCGCAAGGGGTCCGGGTAGGTCCGGGTGACCTGCTCTTCGTCCGGGTGGGCCATCGCCTCCGCCGTACGGAACTCGGGCCGTGGAACGCGGCGACGGCTCGGGCCGGCCTCCACGCGACCGCTATGGAGTTCCTGGCCGAGCGGCAGGTCGCGGTCCTGGGCGGAGACGGCAACAACGACACCGCGCCCAGCGCGGTGGAGGGCATCCCCTTCCCCGTCCATGTAC
Organism: Streptomyces sp. NPDC059567; assembly: GCF_042735655.1. Taxonomy (NCBI): domain Bacteria; kingdom Bacillati; phylum Actinomycetota; class Actinomycetes; order Kitasatosporales; family Streptomycetaceae; genus Streptomyces; species Streptomyces sp. NPDC059567. The sequence goes on from NZ_JBHWBS010000008.1 coordinate 87,987, forward strand.
TGGCCATGCAGGCCATGGGCATCCATCTGATGGACTACCTGCAGTTCGAGGACCTGGCCCCGCTGTGCATGCAGGCGGGGCGCTGGAGTTTCCTGTGCGTGGTCGCCCCGCTACGGCTGCCCGGAGGCACGGGCTCTCCCGTGAACCCGATCGCGGTGCTGTGAACGTCGTACAGGCGGGGCGTCCTCCGGTCGCCGATCGCGGGGAGGGCGGATACGTTCGAACGGGTGGGACCTTTCGGCCCCCGCGCCGTGGGGGACAGGGCCTGGCATCGGATCAGGGCCACGATCACAAGGACGGTGGTCGTCGTGGGCGACGCCCCTCACTACGACGTCATCATCATCGGTACCGGCGCCGGCGGAGGCACCCTCGCCCACCGGCTCGCCCCGTCCGGCAAACGCGTCCTCCTCGTCGAACGCGGCGGCTACCTGCCGCGCGAGCGGGACAACTGGGACTCGACGGCCGTGTTCGTGAAGGGCAAGTACCGGGCACCGGAGTTCTGGCTGGACAAGAACGACAGCGAGTTCCCGCCCGAGGTCAACTACTACGTCGGCGGGAACACCAAGTTCTACGGCGCCGCCCTCTTCCGGCTGCGGCCCGAGGACTTCGGTGAGCTCCGGCACCATGGTGGTCTGTCTCCCGCGTGGCCGATCCGGTACGAGGATCTGGAGCCGTACTACACGCAGGCCGAGCACCTCTACCTCGTGCACGGACGGCACGGCGAGGACCCGACCGAGGGCGCGGTGAGCGCCCAGTACGCCCATCCGCCCGTGGAGCACGAGCCGCGCATCCAGCAGTTGAGCGACGACCTCGAGAAGCGCGGTCTGCACCCCTTCCACCTGCCGATCGGTGTCAATCTCAGTCAGGAGAACGGCGGGCGGGCCAGCCACTCCAGTGTGTGCATCCGGTGCAACCGGGTGGACGGCTTTCCGTGTCTGGTGCGTGGCAAGTCCGACGCGGAGGTGATCTGCGTCGAGCCGGCCCTGGAGCACCCCGACGTCGAGATGGTCACGAACACGCAGGTGGTCCGCTTGGAGACCGATGCGCGGGGACGCAGTGTCAGCGCGGTCGTCGGCCGGCTCCCCGACGGCTCGGAGGTCCGGTTCACTGCCGACGTGGTGGTCGTCTCCTGCGGCGCGGTCAACTCCGCGGCGCTCCTGCTGGCCTCGGCGAACGAGCACCATCCCCGCGGTCTCGCGAACAGTTCCGACGTGGTCGGCCGGTACTACATGCGGCACAACAACCTGGCTCTGATGGCGGTGTCGAAGGAGCCCAACGACACCCAGTTCCAAAAGACGCTTGCGCTGCACGACTGGTACCTCGGTGCGGACGACTGGGAGTTCCCGCTGGGCGGCATCCAGATGCTCGGCAAGTCGGACGCCGAGCAGATCCACGGCGAGGCCCCGCGATGGGCCGGCGCGGTCGCGCCGGACATGCCCTTCGAGGTGCTGGCGCATCATGCCGTCGACTTCTGGCTGTGCGGTGAGGACCTGCCGCTCTCCGAGAACCGGGTCACCCTCGACGGCGACGGCCGCATCCATCTCGCTCTCGACGAGAAGAACAACATCGAGGGCCTCAAGCGGCTCAGGCACAAGCTGCAGGGAATGCTCGGCCACCTGGGCATGCACGAGCACCACCTGCTGTCCCACAGCATCTACCTGCACAAGGGCATGCCGATCGGCGCGACGGCGCACCAGGCGGGCACCGTGCGCTTCGGCACCGATCCCGCCGCCTCCGCGCTGGACGTCCACTGCAAGGCCCACGACCTCGACAACCTCTACGTCGTCGACACGAGCTTCTTCCCGAGCATCGGCGCGGTCAATCCGTCCTTGACGGCCATGGCCAATGCCCTGCGGGTCGGCGACCACATCCTGGAGCGGCTGGGCTGAGGCCGGGTTCCGGCCGCAGTGATCCGATCGGACGAAGATGCTCGGCCCAACGGCCCAACGGCGGTGCTCAGGGAAGGCCGACGGCCGCAGCCGGTGATTGCGTGGCCCTCGTGTCTGCCCGGCCGGAGCCGGGTGGAGCGCGGCCGGGCGAGGAGGCAGAGCATCGTGGAATCCACTGTGGGAGCGCCGCAGGGTGTGATCCCCGCACGTCTGTTGCAGGGCCAGAAGGCGCTGGTCACCGGAGCTAATTCGGGCATCGGCAAGGCCACGGCGATCGGTCTGGGCCGAGCCGGGGCCGACGTGGTCGTCAACTACGTGGCGGGCCGTGAGGCCGCCGCGGAAGTGGTCGAGGAGATCGCTTCGTTCGGGGTGCGTGCGGCTGCCTACGAGGCGGACGTGTCCCAGGAGGACCAGGTCACGGCCATGATGGACCGGATGGTCGAGGAGTTCGGGACCATCGACGTCCTGGTCGCCAACGCGGGGCTGCAGCGGGACGCCCGGCTCACCGACATGACCCTCGCCCAGTGGCAGAAGGTCATCGACGTCAATCTCACCGGTCAGTTCCTGTGCGCCCGGGAAGCGGCCAAGGAGTTCCGGCGCCGTGGCGTGGTCCCGGAGGTGTCCCGCGCCGCCGGGAAGATCGTCTGCATGAGTTCGGTGCACCAGATCATCCCCTGGGCCGGACACGTCAACTACGCGTCCTCCAAGGGCGGCGTGCAGATGATGATGCAGACCCTGGCCCAGGAGCTCGCACCGGAGAAGATCCGGGTGAACGCGGTCGCCCCGGGGGCGATCAAGACGCCGATCAACCGCGACGCCTGGGAGACGCCCGAGGCCCGGGAGGACCTCCTGAGGCTCATCCCGTACGACCGGATCGGCGACCCCGAGGACATCGCCCACGCCGTCGTCGCACTCGCCTCCGACCTCATGGACTACGTGGTGGGCACCACCCTGTACGTCGACGGCGGCATGACCCTCTTCCCGGGCTTCGCCACCGGCGGCTGACCCTCTCCCGGACTGTCACCAACAGCGAAGGCGTCTATGCCCACCTCGTTCCACCTGCTGGCGGATGCCCCGGCCCAACTCCTGCCCGCCCGGGAACTCATGGCCTTCACCCTGGCGTCCCACATCATCCTGGTTCCCCTGGGCGTGGCCTTCCCTTTCATCACGTTGGTCATGCACTACCGCGGACTGCGCCGCAAGGACGCCACGGCGCTCCTCCTGGCGCGACGCTGGTCGGCCGTCATGGCGGTGCAGTTCGCGCTCGGCATCGTCACCGGCACGGTGCTCTCCTTCGAGTTCGGCCTGCTCTGGCCCGGTCTGATGGGCAGGTGGGGTGATGTCTTCGGCATCGGATTCGGCGTCGAGGCCTGGGCGTTCTTCCTGGAAGCCGTCCTCATCGCCATCTATCTGTACGGGTGGCGGCGGCTGAAGCCCCGTACGCACTTCCTGCTCGGGCTGCCCCTCCCGGCCGCAGCGCTGCTCGGGGCGTTCGGCATTCTGGCCGCCAATTCCTGGATGAACACACCACAGGGCTTCTCCCTCGACTCCGAGGGCAACCCGGTCGACGTGAACGTCTGGAAGGCGATCTTCACCCCGATGTTCGGGCCGCAGTACTGGCACTTCGTCGTGGCGATGATCGTCACCGCGGGTTTCGTGGTGGCGGGCGTCTACGCCGTGGGCTGGCTGCGCGGCCGCAGGGACCACTACCACCGGCTCGGTTTCGCCGTTCCGTTCACCATCGCCGCGGTGGCCACTCCGGTGCAGTTCGTCCTGGGCGACTCCATCGCCCGGTCGGTCTTCCACAAGCAGCCGGTGAAGTTCGCCGCGCTGGAGATCGTCTGGGAGACCGACACCCGGGTGCCGGAGTACCTCTTCGGACGCCTGCAGGAGGACGGGACCGTCAAGGGTGGCATCAAGATCCCGCTGCTCGACTCCATCCTGGCCGGATTCAGTCCGGACACCAAGGTGGTGGGACTGACCTCCGTCCCGGCGGACCAGCGCCCCACGGCCACTCAGGCGACCATCGCCCACTGGGCCTTCGACCTCATGGTCGTGATCGGCTCCGTACTGGTACTGCTCGCCCTCTGGTACGGACTGGTCTGGCTGCGGCACCGCCGGCTTCCCGCCTCGAAGTGGTTCTACCGCTCGGCGGCCTGCGCGGGCGTCGCCTCCGTCGTGGCCGTCGAGTGCGGCTGGATCGCCACCGAGGTGGGACGCCAGCCCTGGATCGTCTACCAGAACATGCGGGTCGCCGAGGCCGTGACCTCGACCCGCTCCACCACCCTGTGGATCATGCTCGCCGTGGTGATGGTGGTGTACGTGTTCCTCTTCGGCTCGTTCCTCGTCATCCTGCTCAAGATGCGCACGCGCTGGCGGCTCGCCGACGAGCAACGGGCCGCGGGAGGTGCGGTCCACGCGCCGGAGGCGGACACCCCCTACGGGCCGCGAGAGCCCCTCCCCGCGGGCGACGCCCCCGTCGGCGGCGGAGCAGCCCGGGCCGAGGACGGCCGCCCATGACCGCCGACCTCATCGCCGTGGTGCTGCTCCTCGCCGTGGCCGCGTACGCCTGCGGGGGCGGCACGGACTACGGGGCCGGCTTCTGGGATCTGACCGCCGGGGGCGCGGAACGCGGCAAGCGGCCGCGATGGCTCATCGACCACGCCATGGCCCCCGTATGGGAGGTCAACAACGTCTGGCTGATCTTCGTCCTCGTCATCATGTGGACCGGCTTCCCCACCCTGTTCCAGACCGTGTTCTCCGCGATGTGGCTCCCGCTGGCACTGGCCGCCATGGGCCTGGTCCTGCGAGGCGCCGGCTTCGCGTTCCGCAAGCCGTCCCGGCGGCTCGCCGGCCGGCGGCTGTACGGTGCCATGTTCGCCGTGGCCTCGGTCGTCACGCCGTTCTTCCTCGGTGCCGCCGTCGGCGGCGTCGCTTCGGGACGGGTGGCGCCCGGCACCGACGCCTCGGCGGACGCCTGGACCAACCCCACCTCTCTGATGTTCGGGCTGGTCGCCATCGCGACCACGGCCTTCCTCGGCGCGGTGTTCCTCACGGCGGACGCCCGCCGGTTCGACGCTCCCGATCTGGTCGGCTACTTCCGGCGCCGTGCGCTGAGTGCTCTCGCCGTGCTCACCGTCCTGGCCGTGATCACCGGGTTCGTCACCCATGAGGACTCCCCGCACGTGTGGCACGGGCTCACGCACGGCCTCGGGCTGCTCTTCGTCGTCCTGGCCGGGGTGGCCGCACTCACGACAGCCTGGCTGCTCCTGCGGACGCCGAGCGCGTGGCTGCGCGTCACCGCGGTGGGGGTCGTCGCCTCCGCCGTCATCGCCTGGGGCATGGCCCAGCGCCCCTACCTCATCCCCACCTCTCTGACCGTGTCCGACGCGGCGGGCGCACCCGCCACGCTGACGTGGCTGGCGATCGTCACCCTGGTGGCCCTGGTGCTCGTCATGCCGGCCGTCGCCCTCCTCTACTGGCTGGACACCCACGGTGAGCTGGAAGAGCTCACCGAGGCCCAGCTACGCAGAGGGAGTGGCGGGGACGGTGAGGGTGCGCCACCCGGCGGCTGACCGTCCGGACCCCGCTCGACATCACCCTCGCGCCCGGACCCGCTCGACATCCCCTCGCTCCCGGACGCCGACGAAGGAAGGCGCTGTGACCGACGACGAGATCCTTCTCGGCCTCGCCCTGACGGTGGTGCTCGCCACCGGCTCGCAGATCCTGGCGAGCAAGCTACGCCTCCCGGCCCTGATCATCCTGCTGCCCGTCGGGTTCGCCGCCGGCGCGATCACGGACGTCATCCATCCGGACAGGTTGATGGGGCCGACCTTCTCCGCCCTGGTGTCGCTGTCCGTCGCGGTGATCCTCTACGACGCGGGGCTGGGGCTCGACCTGCGCAAGCTCAAGGGCCACACCCGGGGCATCGTGGGACGACTCCTGGTGTACGGCGTGCTGTTGACGTTCCTGGTCACGGCGTCGGTGTCACCTGCGATGTTCGACATGCCCCTCCGGGTGGCCTCGATGCTCGGCGTGATCCTCGTCGTCTCGGGCCCCACCGTCGTGGGTCCGCTGCTCGACTTCGTGCGGCCGACCGACAAGGTGCGACGCATCCTGATCTGGGAGGGGACACTGACCGACCCGATCGGCGGCATCCTCGGCGCGCTGACCTTCCACGCCATCGCCACGACGCACCAGATCGACATCGGCCGGGGATACCAGCTCGGCCAGTTCGCCATCAGCATGGCCGTCGGGCTGATCGGCGGGGCCGTGGGAACAGCACTGCTCTGGTTCACCCTGCGGACCCTCCGGCTCGGCGAGACCCTCGGCACGCTCGCCCAACTCGCCACCGTGATCGCCGTGTCTGCGGGCTGCGACATCGTACGGGACGACACGGGGCTCATCGCCGCGATCGTCGTGGGACTGGCCGTCGCCAACATCCGCGGGTTCGACATGCCCGCTCGGCGTCCCTTCTTCGAGACCCTGGTGCAGCTGATCATCGGGTTGCTGTTCGTCTCCATCTCCTCCACCGTCACCCCGGCGTCCTTGGTGCCGGTGCTCCTTCCCGCGCTCGCCCTCATCGCGATCCTCGTCCTGGTGGTGCGGCCGCTCGTGGCCTACGCCGCGACGGCGCGCTCGGGGCTGTCCCGAGGGGAGCGGGCCTTCATCGGGTGGATGGACCCGCGCGGCATCGTCGCGGCGGCCACAGCGTCGGCCTTCTCCGCCAACCTGGTCGACCGGGGGGTGAGCGGGGCCGCGAGGATCCTTCCCGTCACGTTTCTGGTGATCGTGGGAACGGTTCTGCTCTACTCGCTGACAGCGGCGCCCATGGCCAGACGGCTGGGCGTCGTCAAGTCGGCGGGCACGCGCATTCTCCTGGTGGGCGGGGAGCCGTGGGTGGTCGATCTGGGGCGTGCCCTGCGGTCCGCGGGACTGGACGTGCTGATGTGGGCGGGACTCGACGAGGAGCGGGAACGGATCAAGGGGGCGGGGATCGACCTCGCCAAGGGTGATCTGCTGGCCACGGCCATCAACCCCGGAGCGCGGCTGGAGGGAGTGACGGCCGTCTTCCTGGCCACCGACGACGACGACTTCAACGCGCTCGCCTCGGTCGTGATGCAGGACAACGTCGAGGGGCCCGTCTATCGGGTCGGCCCGCCGCACGACAGCCATGGCGTGGTCGCCCCCTACACCGGCGGCGACATCCTCTTCGGCCGTTCCCTCGTCCGTCACGTCCTCGCGGAGCGCTACGAGCGGGGTGCGCGATTCGTGGTACAGCCCGCCTCCGCCCCGGTGCCGCCGGAGTACGACACCCTCTTCGTGGTGCGGGCCGATCAACGGCTGGACCCGGTCACCGAGAGGCAGGAGACCGTCCCTCAGGAGGGTGACACCGTGGTTCTCCTGGGTTCCGCCCCGGCGGCCGCCGGACAGTGAACCCCGCACGCGGGCCTTCGTGCGGACTACGTCCCGCCCCTGGATGCCCCCTTGAGCTTCGCGTCCAGGGTGATCGCCGCGTCGATCAGGGCCAAGTGCGTGAAAGCCTGTGGGAAGTTGCCCAACTGCCGCCCCGTCAGACCGATCTCCTCGGAGAACAGCCCCAGGTGGTTGGCGTAGGTGAGCATCTTCTCCAGCACCAGCCTGGCCATGTCGGTGCGTCCGGCCCGCGCCAGGGCGTCGACGTACATGAACGTACACAGGGAGAAGGTGCCCTCGGAGCCGCGCAGGCCGTCGGGTGACGCCTCGGGGTTGTAGCGGTAGACCAGGCTGTCGCTGACCAGCTCACGGTCCATCGCGTCCAGGGTGGACTTCCACATCGGATCGTCCGGCGTGATGAAGCCGACCGTCGGCATCCGCAGCAAAGACGAGTCGAGCACGTCGTCGCCGTAATGCTGCACGAAGGCCTGCTTGTTCGGATCCCATCCCTTGCTGAGCACCTGTGCGTAGATCTCGTCACGCGCGTCCACCCAGCGGCCACCGGCCGCGGGACGGCCGTCGTCGTAGGCGATCCGCAGCGCGCGGTCGAAGGCCACCCAGGACATCACACGGCCGTACGTGAAGTCCTTCCGGCCGCCACGCGTCTCCCACAGGCCTTCCCCGGCCGCGTCCCAGTGGTCGACCAGCCAGTCGAGGAGCGTGTGCAGCGCGGCCCAGCCCCCGTTGTCGAGATGCATGCCGTGCTGGTGGGCGAAGTAGATGCTGTCGAGCGCCTCACCGTAGATGTCCAGTTGCAGCTGGCTCGCGGCCCCGTTGCCGATGCGGACCGGGGCGGAGCCGCAGTACCCCTCCCAATGCTCCAGAGTCTCCTCGACCAGGTCGGAGGAGCCGTCGACGCGATACATGATGTTCAGTGGCCCGGTGCCGTCTCCTTCGCCGGCCTTCTCCTTGACGCGGTCGTGCAGCCAGCTGATGAACGCCTTCGCCTCCTCCCTGAACCCCAGGCCAAGCAAGGCGTACACCGAGAACGAGGCGTCACGGATCCAGGTGAACCGATAGTCCCAGTTGCGCTCGCCGCCCAACTGCTCGGGCAGACCTGTCGTGGGGGCGGCCACCAGGGCGCCGGTCGGGGCGTAGGTCATGAGCTTCAGCGCCACCGCCGAGCGTTCCACCGCCTCCCGCCAACGGCCCGAGTAGGTGGACTGGCCCAGCCACGAGCGCCAGAAACGGACCGTCTCGTGGAAGAGCCGCTCGAACTCCGTCACCCGGACCACGTGCGGCGGCCCGCCGGGGGACGACTCCAAGACCATGCCGCGCTGCTGCCCCGCCTGCAGGGTCAGACGGAAACGGAGGTCCTTGTCACCCGAGAGGATGTTCAGCAGCCGGTCGTCCTGCGGCTCACGGACGGCGTGGACGGCGAGGTCCATCTCCTCCGACGTGAACAGGGCCCCGTGCTCCGTGATGTGCAGCTCATGCGGCTTGCGGCCGTAGTCGAAACGCGGAGCGATCTCCCCTTCGAACGTCATGCTGCCGCGGACACAGCGCAGCATGCGGACCAGACGGTGCCGGTCCGTCGCCGTGGTGCCGGTCACCGGCATGAAGTCGACCACCTCGCCCGCCCCTGCCTCGGTCATGAAGCGCGTCACCAGAACGGCGGTGTCCGGGTGGTAGAGCTGCTTGGTGGTGTAGCTCTCGGCGGTCGGTCTGATGGTGAAGTGGCCGCCTTTGCGCCGGTCGAGCAGGGCGCCGAAGACGCTCGGCGAATCGAAGCGCGGACAGCAGAACCAGTCGATCGTCGCATCGGTGGTCACGAGAGCCGCGGTCTGCAGATCACCGATCAGGCCATGGTCCTCGATCAGGGGGTAGTCGTCCATCTTGAGCCCCTTTCGGCCCCGGTAGACAACGATCGCGCACCGCTACGCGGCGCCCGAGGTGGTCCGGCCGCCATCTGGCCAGCTTAGGCCGATGGTGTCGTCACGTCCTGGCGAGCGAGTCGCACCGGGCGTCGACAGGAGCTCTGCCGCTGCGCCGCTCCGAGAACGGCTCTACCGTGAGGTGACAGCGCTCCCACTGAGGGAGCCCGCGGTCTCGTGTGCCTCATGCGCACCGGACTCCTCCGGGTGAAGGGGACGTGACGTGGGTGTCCTGACGTCCTGGGCGGCCAGATTCAGGCTGCGGCAATACGTCAAGGCAAGTCTGTGGATCGTGCCGATGGTCGGTCTCGTCCTCGGCGTCCTTCTCGCTGAGCTCGCGCTCACCGCCGACAGCGCGGACTGGCCGCCGAGCGGCTGGCACTACTCCGCGACGACGGCCAGCGGTGTGCTCACCGCCATCGTCGGGGCGATGGTGGCGTTGCTCGGGTTCGTCGTCACCATCGGCGTACTCGTCGTACAGCAGGCGACGGGCACCCTCTCCCCCCGCTACATGCGCCTGTGGTACCGGGACCGGCTGCAGAAAGCGGTGCTGGCGACCTTCACCGGGACGTTCGCGTTCGCGTTCTCCTTGCTGCGCAGCATCGAGAACGACTCCGTCCCCGATCTCGGGGTCACCCTGGCCGGCGCGGCGGTGGCCGTCAGCCTCGTGCTGCTGCTCATCTACCTCAACCGGTTCACCCACAGTCTGAGACCGGTGGCCATCGCCGAGCTGGTCGCGCGCATGGGAGAGACCGTCTTCACGAACGCAGCCGCAGCGATCCGGGCCGCAGTGCCGCGCGGCGACGGAACCGTGCCGTCCGACGCTCCGGTGATGCGCATCCGTACGGGACGCAGTGGAGCCATCCAGGCGTTCAACGTGGCCGGACTGGTCGCGGAGGCGGCGCGCCACGACTGCGTCTTCGTGGTGACCCGGCTGATCGGCGACTTCGTACCGCCCGGCACCGTCCTCGTCGAGGTCCACGGGGGCACGTCGAAACCGGACCCGGACCGGGTGACCGGGCTCGTCGCCCTGGGGCCCGAACGCACCATCGAACAGGACCCCGCCTTCGCCCTGAGGATCCTCGTCGACATCGCCATCAGGGCCCTCTCCCCCGCCGTGAACGACCCGACGACCGCGGTACAGGTGGTCAACTACATCGAGTCCTTCCTGCACACGCTCGGCGGCACACGCCTCCCCGGCCACTACGTTCTGGCCGATGGCCAGGAGCATGCCCGGCTCGTGCTGCCGGGGCGTGACTGGGAGAACTTCCTTCAGCTCGCCGTATGCGAGATCCGTGACTACGGATCGTCGTCCGTGCAGGTCTGCCGACGGCTACGCGCCATGCTCGAGGGCCTGCTCGACACCCTGCCGCCGTCTCAGCACGCGGCTGTGCGAGCGGAGATCAGCCTGCTGCAGGAGGCGATCGAGCGAGAGTTCACCGACCCGGCCCGCCGGGCCATCGCACAACGGCCCGACCGCCAAGGCATCGGCGGACAGTACGCCTCGTAGCGGTTCCGAGGCGGTGCCGGGCCAGCCCGGCGTGTATCGCGCGCCGAGCTCAGGAAGGCCGCACCGCCCTGGTGGCGCTCCGCGACCACTCCCCTGAACCGAGTTTCGCGAGCGGTGTGTTGCTCTGCTTCGAGGCGTGGTTGGTGGGTTGAGAAGTGGGCGCCGGGCGTCATGGGTCTGCCGGTCATCGGTCCGACCAGTGTCCGATGGGGCGGTGGGGACAGGTGCGGCACTCGAAGACGTAGACGTTGATGCCGCAGGTGTCCAGGAGGGTGGGGTTGAACGCCTCGGATTCCCATAGCCGGCGCGTCTCGGTCTGCTCGGTGGTCCGGTCTCCCTCAGGAAGCCACGTGCGCCAGGACTCGATGTCGAATTCCCCCTCGGTCACGGTCAGGAGGTGCTCCATCCGGCCGCCGCACGATTCGCAGTCCGGCCAGCAGGGCTCCTGGCACCAGCCCGGAAAGCCGCCCAGCTTGATCCCTGGCGCGTCGGCGAGGTGGGACGTGTATCGCAGTCCGGTGTCGGCCAGCAGCGCCTCGAAGCGGCCCTCAAGCGCGTCCCTGAGATCCCGGGACAGGTCATTCCTTGGGTACTCGGTCACCTGCTCGGGGTGAACGACACAGGGTGCCAGGAACCAGCCGTCGGGAAGCCCGGCCGCCGCCGGCGCAGGTGTCGGCGCTACCTCACTGATCGCGAGGGAGTCCCGCCAGCGCACCAAGGGCAACGGGTAGCAGTAGGTGCCGTGCGCGTAGGGACACCACAGGACCTGAAGCAGATCAGTGCCCTCGGGGAACGGCAAGCTGGGTACGTCAACGCGGCGGACCTGCACGATGGGGACCATGGGTGCGGCGGGTTCAAGGCAGCTCGTGGTGTCCGGGTCGTAGTGCTCCGCGGCGCACACCGGCCATGGCTCGTCGGCCGGCCACATCAGCGGACCCCCGACGGAGCTGTCCCGGTACGTCGGAGACCCGGGGCGCGGGTGCAAGCGGACGGACTCTCGGCGAAAGGGCAGCAGCTCGGGGAAGAGGCTTCTCACGTCGACCGGGCGATCAGGGGTGTGACGGGACATGTGCCGAACTCTAGAACCGAGGTACGACAGCCGGCCCCACGGGCCTTGTCGCGTTCTGGACCCGGCCGATGCATCCTCTCAAGAGGATCGGGAGCCGGCTTTACGGTCGGGCCGGGACGTTGTGGTTCCACTCATGCAACAACCGGCCTGAACTGGCGCCGAGTTGAGTGATCTACGTTGGCGGGCAGGCCCGAGATCCCCTGGATCCGGATGACCAGCCGTCGTCGACGATCACTGACCCGACACACCTCCGCCAACCATGCACGAGCTCGTAAGCGGCGCTGTCCCGTAAGTGGGCTCCGTGGCTCGGACCTCACAGGAACTCCAGCGTGACGCCCTTCTCGATGCAGAGCCGCAGGACACCTGCCAGTTGGCGCGCATCCTCGGTGTGCTGCCGGAGAAGATGGTCGCCTTGCTCCCGTGCCCACTCATCGGTGATCGCCTCCAGTCGGGGCAGGATCGCTGCGCACTCAACAGGCGAGAGGTCGTCACCGCCGTCATCCGGGTGATCGAGGAGTGGCTCCAAGGCGGTGGACACCTCGCTCCACGCGCGCTCGCCTCCGAAGCCCCACATCTCAGAGAGTGCGAACCCCTCGGCCTCGGCCAGACGCCGACGGAACGCAGCAAAGCCGCTGCAGGACCAGGAGACATCCGGACTGCTGTTGTCTCCGTCGCCCGGGAAAAGCACCAGCCCCATACGCACTCCCTGCTTGCCGAGCACACAGGATCGAGTACACGGGGCAACGTCGGCAACCGGGATGATCCTGTCGTGGCCGGTGTGATCACGGCGTCGGAGCCGTCAGGAGCACGGTGGCTTTGTCTGGGAGGGGTGGGAGCTGCACAGCCACGCCGATCTCGTCGAGAGACTTGAGGAGCTTGCTCCCCACCGGCCGGTCCTGGCGACCTTCGGCATACCAGTGCTGGCGGCCAAGGGCATCGCCGCAGTCGTCGCCTGGCGCATGGGCACGCTGCTGGTGCGCCTTCCCGAACCGCCGCCCGAGCCACTGGAGCGCGCAGCGCCCTGCCGAAACAAGCGACCATGGCTTTGGCCTCCCGCGCGGCCGTCACCGGTCGGGAGATCGTACGGAGCTGCTTTGTCGGGGCGGCCGATCTCGTCATGAGCGGCGCGCTTGTGGTGGGGTCCACGCGTCTGCATCGGCTTTGGGCGATGCAGAGACCTTGGCCACCTCCCTGGGTATGTCCGGTGGAAAGGTTGTCGCGTAGGGGAGCAACAGTGCTGGCACTCATAGTTTCGATCCTGGCCGTGCTTGTCTCGCTGGGATCGTTGGCCGTTTCATACGCCTCCAGCCGCCGGTCTCACATGCCCGTCCTTCAGTTCATGTGGGAAAGCGGGCAAGGTGGTATTGGGGAGCCGAAGTGGTGGCTGGTCAATGTCGGGACCGGCCCCGCTACCAACATCGTTGTTGCCCAGGCTGAACGAACCTCGCTCACGCGGGGCTTGAACGGGGAACAGTGGTTCAATCCAGTGCTGATCCCATCGATCCCGGTCGGCGGCAAGCTGGCTCTGACGTGGCTCGGTGGAACCATGGGCCTGGAGTGTGGCCTGGGCGCCAGCTACACGGATGCCGAGAAGTACTTCTACACGACCAAGTGCGGCGATGACGTATCGATGTTCTTTGTCGGACTGCATCTGCCGCGTTGGCCGTTGTTGAAGCTCAATGGCAGCAAGGCGGTAAAGACTTGGTGGGGGGTGGAAGACCTCTCAGGTCCCCGATGGTCAGCCGTAAGCGAGCGACACATCCGAAGGCGTCGGTGGCTCCCGGCACGCTTCGGGATCAGCCGTCGGCTGGGCGGTTGGGCTGATCCAGTCCTTTCCTACCGACCGCAGTGACCGAGCCCGTCGCGGGATTGACGTCTCGGCGGACGACCTTGGCCCGTGCTGCTGAGTATCGGGGCTGAACCCCAGGCACCGTCTCCCCACGCCTACTGGGTAGCGTCCCTCTGGTGAACCTTTACCTCATCAACGATGTGCCCGACGGTCTGACCCGACGAGCTCGATCCTTTGTCAGCGCGCATGGCGTCACGGTCGACGTTCGGCCGGTAGAGGGTCACAGGCAGTGGTGGCTTGAGCGAGACATCCCTGCAAGGGTGATCGACCGAATGGCGGCGTACCAGGAGCGATGGGGCGGCCTGCTCCTGCCACCCGCATCGCAGTACGACGGGGGCCCCAAATACCTCGATCCGGACTCGCCCGAATCAGACTCCGCAGGTTGGTGGTTCGAAGCCGGTATGCAGCGGACCGCGGTTCCCTACGCATTCATGATCAGCCCCTCCGGTGAGTTCGGCATTCATGCAGATGGATGGGCACCTCTCCACGCGACCGTCGAGGGCTGGGTGGAATCGCTCGCACTGGCCCACCACGCATCCATGTGGGCACAACAGGTCACCAAGCTCGTCGGCGATGACGTCGAAGGCCTCGAGCTGGACGGCTACGAGCCGGTACGCGAGGTGATGGGCCTGGCGGACACCTGGTGGAGAGGATCCGACTCGCTGGTGGCTCTCTACTCAGGCGAGGCGGAGGCCCTCGCTTCTCCCGGAGACCGTATCGCGCTGATCTACTCCGGCCTTGATGAGTGGGGTCTGCGAGGAGGCGTCGAGGATGGCGATGGCTGAGATGGCTGGGGGCACGATGGGTAGTTCCGAGAGCTGCCCTGTGTCAGGTTCGCCGAGCGATCTCTGCCGCGCAGTAGGACCGACCTCGCATACTCGGGCGGCGCGACTCGCGTACGGAAACTCAGTGAATGCGGTGCACAGCTCCCGATCGGGAGCAGCTGATCGGTGGTCAGCCGGAGGGCTGTGCCCCTATCCGAACGGCGCCACTTCGGCGGGGTGATGACGTTCGGGGGCCGGGGAACGAGGGGCTCGGGGGCCGGGCGGCCGCCCTGTATCCACCAGCAGTTCCCGGGCCCTCAAGCGGAAGCCCCCGCCGCCGGCCCTTGCGGACCCCGTCCGCACCCTCGCCGCTGAACAGTCACCAGCTTCCCCGACGGCGCGCGGGACTCAGTGCTGCGAACGGGCCAGTCCAGTACGGCGCCGACGCCGTGACCACACCAGCCACCGCAAGGTGATTGCCCGTGACCAGCAGGTCCGTCGGCAAGCCTCCCCACCTCAGCGGAACTCGTGGACCACCCGGATCTCACCGACGATGTGGGCGTTGAAGTCGTCCAGCTCCTCGGCCGGAACCCAGAGTTCGAGGATCGTCTGCCCGCCGGCCTGTTGAACGGGATAGCGGCTCAAGAACTCCGACTCGACCTCAAAACGAGTGACGAAGCCGGCGCCATCGTGCTTCACGTTCCAGTCCCGCGCGATCCTTACCGCGTAGTCCTCATTGAGGACCGGGTAGAAGATCGGCTGCTCAGGCAGCCGAGGCGGCCAGGCACGCCAGTTCAGCTCGCGGACCAGATCCAGCTCCTTGGGGCCGGTGGGGCGCCACAGGGTCGTCGTTGGTGGCTGGCTGGTCATCTGCATCGCTCTCTGAACGTAGGCCGCCGGTACGGCGGGCCGGGAGACCGGACGCTACCGGCACCGCGGACCCACCAGCTACGCAATTTCCGCGCCGCGGCCCGGCAGCGGGCCGCTCCCAGACACCGCATGGGGGCGACACCCTGCACCTCCTCGTCAGCCAACGTGGTCTCAAGACTGCTCAACTTCTGTGATGAACACCGACGCTTGGCGCATCGGGCCAGCACTTGCGGGGGGGGGGAACCGGCACGACAGCTCGCGCGTCGGCAATGCCCCCGGCGCCTGGCAACGGCCGCCCGGAACCCCCAAGCACCGTCACCGCCGTCGGTGACGGTGCTTGGCTTCCGTGAGCCTCATCCATGGGGCCGGTCTCCTCGAAGCCTGTGGTGCCACCATCCGCCGCCTCTCCGCCAGGAATCACGGAACGCGAAGGGGTCGGGGAGAGTCCGGCGCAACAGTTCCGCATCGAGCACCGCCAGGACCACCCTGAACTCCCGGCGCGCCGGGGCGGGAAGCAGTACCACCACCTGCTCCAGCATGTCCCTGGCCTCGGCCACGTCCTCCAGGCTGTCAGAAGGGCACGGGCACGTGGCGAAAGGGATCTCGAGATACCGGCCTGGCCGGCCCAGGAACCGCCGGCACCAGAAGAAGGCCGTCTCAGTAGCGCCAGGCCACACGTCCTCGGTGCCTGATTCCCGCTCTGCCCGGTACACCGCAGCAGATGTCCGCGGCGACAGCCGGTCGATCCGGTATCGCCGGCTCAATGCGAAGAGCTTGGGGTGAGGGGCGCGCAACGCGCCCGGCCGCTTACGCGGCATGACCCTTTCGGGCAGTGATCGTCATACCGGCATCCTGACACGAGGGCTGCCGCGCTGTCGAAATGCTGCCGGACTGACGAGTCCGGTGCCGGGACAGCCGCCGTCGGCGATCGTGAGGGTCTGGCCGATGGCAGCAAGCCCACTCAGGTGATCGGCGGTCAGGGCGGTTGCGGCGAAGGCTTCCAGGGCGTCGCGGGCACCCCTCGGATCGGCGTCTTGTTCGGCGGACCGCAGGTGACGGCCTCGGCAACGGCACTGCGGTCCAGCAAGACGGGTTCGGTGGCCGCTGTGAGGGCCAGCACCGTGGCCGGGGCCTGTGCCGGGTCGTCGAGGGCGGTTCCGAGCGCGCGGTGACCGGCCGTCTCCCGGGGCCGAGGAGGGCCGTCGTGAGGTCGGCCCGCACCACCAAACACTCGGCGTGGCGTGCAGGTTGGGCACGCAATGCGTACGGTGCCCGGCCGTCGAGTGGCGGGCGGGCTTCGTAAGGAGAAGCACCGCCGCATGGTGATCCGCCCGCAGGCCGAACGGCTGAAGGTGAGGCGTGAGCTCCGGTCGCTGAGCCGGGCGACACGGGCACGGCGATGGGTGGCGGAACGCCGAGGGGCCGGCGGACTCCAACAATGTGTCGGATTCCGCAGACAGGGAGGTTGGGGAGCGGGACGACTGTCCGTGGCAGGACGCCGTCGCTGGCCGCCTGGACGGTCGGGCTGGACAGACCCATCCCGACCGCAACACAGGCGAGCGCCTAGAGGGACATGCGCGCGCCTCGGGCGGAGGTCAGCCGGTCGGCAGGCCCAACCCGTAGTAGGTGACGTGGTAGTCGTCCACGTACCCCGCCTCCCCGCCGACGATCAGGTCGGTGGGATCGCTCGCTCCCACCGCCCTGGCCGTCGCCACGAGCATCTCCGCGAGTGCGCGGCCCTCCGGCTCGCCGGGGCCGCCCCCGTCGACGCGCCATATCGGATCGTCGTCGCTGAAGACCGACGCCGTGTGCGGGTGCTCGGCGACCGTGCCCCAGCCGAGAGCGGCCAGATCGACGTCGTCCGGGGCGAAGCAGCCGATCGAGAGCCGGTCGCCGCACGCCACATCGAAGAGGAGGGGCGCGCTGTGGCCGTTGCGCCCGTAGAGCGGCATCCCGATCCGCACGCCCAGGGCTGTGGTCTCGGCGGGCAACGCTCCCAGGAAGTCCCCCAGCGACCGAGTGACGGTCTCCCAGCTACGGGCGGTCCAACCGCCGGGGAAGCCGAGACCGACGTTGGCGTCGTCGCGGTTGCTGCCGAAGAAGCCGCTGATCGAGTGCTCCTCGCCGACGCCTTGACGCCAGAACCAGTTCTCCGCCGGGTCAGTGGGCTGCAGGACCAGCTCCGGCCCCGACTTCCCGGCGCGCAGTTCGAGGGTGTTCGGCCTGCCACGCCAGCGAAGAAACGGTGCGCCCCAGTGCGGTTCGCTGTCGTAGAAGGGCCCCATGTCGCCGTGCGAGCCCATGATGGACGGCTTGCCCAGTGCCGCGGTCACTTCCTCCTTCGCGGCACGGAAGGCGAGTGCCTGCGCTGCGTCGTCCGGCGCGGGAGCCGCAACCGGGACCGCGATCTCCACGTACGACTCGCCGTCTGCATAGCGCTTCTCGTACTCGCCGACTGGGCGCAGGCGAGCATCACCCGAGGACCGACCCGTGATCAACACAGGGGCGTCCGACGTGCCGCCCCAAGTCCACCCGAGCGCGGCCGCCACAGCCCTCACACCCTCCGGCGTCCAGCCATCGGCGTCTGCCGCGACGAGTCGCCGGGCAAGCTCCCCGATGGATTCCTCTGCCGTACTTCCCCGTTGTGCGTTCATCCGGCCATCGTGCCGCATCCCAAACAGGCCCCATGCCAGGGGGTGCAGACCGGCAGCCAGCGCACGACCTCGCCGACGGCGTAGGGGACCAGTGGTCATGACGTCGTAGCCCCTCGAAGAGGCGCCGCAACGGGTCCGCGACACAACGGCGGGCTGAGGTCAGGGCGCGAAGTACCAGCAGTACAGGCGCAGGTCACTGTCGGCACGACTGATGGCTAGGGCTGACAGACGCTCAAGGAGGTCGACGGCACTGTCCGGTGAAATTTCGTCGCCCATCTCGGAGACGGTCTCGGCCCATGTGAGAGCGGTGGCTCTGAGCTGATCCGTTCCTGCACTGGCCAAGGCCGTCGAGAGCGCCTGTGGAACACCGAAGACGGTGAAGCCACTACAGGTCATGGGCACCACGTCTCTGAGCGGACTTTCTGCCCCTGTCAGCAGGGTCTCCCACCTCGGCACCGCGTCATCCGGGTAGATGCCGTCACACGGCACGGCAGGAAAGTCGTGGCTCTTGCGCGGTCCCACCCGCACTGCGGACTCGTCGTCTCCAGCGAGGAAGAACTCTCCTACAAGCACCATCCGCCGATCCTGGCACGCCTCGGTACCTGGGAGCCCGGCCACGTGACGGGCCCGGCGACGTGACTGCGCCGCCCCGGGCGTCAGGTCCTGTCCGGCCGATCTTGGGCTGTGGGAGGATGTCGTCTATGACTTGCATCCGAAGGGGCCGTGCCTCGTAGAACACCAGCCTCGCTTCGGTCGCGGGCACGCGGCTGGGGAAGCCCCTGGGTGCGGTATCGCGATATCCCAGGTCTGTCGGGAGCGGCGAATGCTGCCGTCCGTGTGCTCGAACGGGAACGATTGTCTCCGGGCATCGTGGCGGTGGCGCTGAGCGTGTGGTCCGTGCGTGTTCACGACACGAAGCGCCGGTGGAGGCAGTGGGAGGCTGAATTCACCTGCCCGTGCTGCGGTGAGGGTTGGGCCCGGGACAAGCTGCAAGAGGCTCTGTTCATGCTTCCACCGAGGGCAGCCGGCGAACTCCGGGTGCAGGTCGAGCGCCTGGACGCGACGCTCCTCGGGCGAACGCATCACGAGCCAACGGCAGAGCCGGGGTTGGCTTGGTGGCATCGCAGGTGCTGACCGCACCCATGTCGCCCACTGGATCCTCGGCTCTTGCGCGACTGGTCGGGGGGATCTGACAGAGGCGGAGTGGCGACGTCTGGAGCCGCTTCCGCCGACGGACAATAACCGCTGCGGGCGGTGGCGCGATCACCGCCAGGTGGTCAACGGCATCCTGCACAGAGTGCGGACCGGAATGCAGTGGCGCGACGTGCCTGAACGCTACGGGCCGTGGAAGACCATCTACCAGCGCCATCGACGCTGGTCGGAGGACGGAACCAGGGAACAGTTGCTCCAGCAGGTGCAGGCCCAGGCCGATGCCGCGGGTGAGATCGACTGGGACGTCTCGATTGATTCCACCTGTGCCCGCCCCTGCCGGTCAGAAACGGGCGTTGTGGCCGGCGGCGAGATCACCGCCAGGTGATCGACGGGATGACAAGCGCGGCTACGTCCTCCTCGGCACTGCCACAGCAGCGGCCCTCACCATCTGGCTCCGAACGTGAACTCCTACGCGACCCAGCAGTAGACGCCCTTGCCCTGGCGAAAGGCGCTGGTGACGAGAGCGGCCAGGTCGCTGACGATCGCCTCGGCGATCTCTGCGTCGATGATCTCGCCCTCCTCCGCACGGAGTTGAACCCACGAGGCAGCGACGGTACGCAACCTGGGGCGCTCAGCCTCCGCGAGTGCAGTAGTCAGGCCAGGCGAGATCGCGAAGACGACACATCCGCCGTTGTCCTCGCCAGCGACGGTACGCGGCTCGCCGGCTTCGACGAGTTCCTCGAAGCAACCGCCGGCAAGAAGGCATTCCCACTCGACCACCGCCTCCTGGGGATCGAAGTTGCCGAAGGAGAGCGACTCGAATGCCCGATCTGGTCCGGTCTGGAGGGTCAGAGCCGCTGACGTGTCGTCCGGTGCCACGAAGAACTTGACGATGATGCTCATCCGGGAATTGTCCCCTGACTGCCCACACCCATGATCGGCCGGGCGAGTCCCCGGACTCGTCCGGCCGATCTTGTGAATCGCGGCCCGGGAATCACCACGGCCGTGCGGCCTGCGCCCAGGCAATCGTTACGCAGACGAGGAAGGTCACCTGGATTCCCGCCCCTGTCGCGCTTCCCGTCGGACTCGCGATGACCGGGGCCGCCCGGGCCTTCGCGGGGAACAGCAGCCCGCCGAGAATCTCGCTGCGGGGTGGTGGTCCTCGGCGGCATGGGACGGTCGGTTGTGCGCACCAGCCGCATGCTCGTTCGGTCGCGTGGAACGACGAACGCATTTGGTTTCGACTGCCGTTCGGGGTCGAATGACGGGCCCAGCTGGTATCGCCAAGGCGTTCGCGCAGACCGATCAGCAGCCCTTGCTCGCGTGTCTGGCGTGTCCCGTCTCCATCGGCTGCTAACGCCACCACGGCTGTCGTCTACGAACGTGACCGGTTGCGGTCGGGCGATGGGCACCTGGGAGCGTCTGCCCGAGCAGATCCGGGCCAATGAGCGGACTTCCCCTGAGGCACAGCCGGTCCGGTCCGCGCACTCGGCGCCCTCGCCCCGGTCCACGGCGGACCGGTACTGGGCTACGCGGTCGACGTCGAGCCCAACGCGTGAGGCCGCTACCGGCTGGGGTATCTTGAACGCGTTCAAGATACCGGATCCTGGGGGCAGCCATGTGGGCCATGCGGGTCACCGCGCGCGAGAATGTTCATCCGTGGCAGTTCGGCCTGGCCGTGAGCGCCGCGGTCACCCCGCTGCCGCCGGTCGTCGCCTCCGGAGACGACTTCTTCGTACTCCCCCTCGTGGTAGCGACCACCGCCGTACTCGCCGTACCGCTGTTCCTCCACACCCGGCCCTCCGCCTTCAAGTGGGCCGCCGGGACCATCTCGGCGGTGCTGCTGCCCTGGTCGCTGATCGGCGCCTGGTTCGGGATGTTCGTCTTCTTCCCGTCGATCCCCCTCCTGCTCCTCGCGGCCTTCGCGGACCCGCGCCGGCGCCCCACGGCCGCCAGGGTCCTGGCAGGGGCCGGCCTCCTGCTGGCTGCCGCGGTGACGCTGCTCTGGTGGGGCCGCGGGTACTAGTGTTGCCGCGGGTGGATGGGCGTGGTCGTTGGGCCTCCGTCGTGGCAGCGGAGTGTCCCGCACACCCGGCCGCGCCACTGTGCGACGTCCTGGTCCGGCACCAGGTCGAGAGCCGTTCGAGCCGCTGGTGGCCACCCGCAGTGGCACAGGCGGACTCGGCGCCCTGCTTGATCCGGCCGCCATCCCGCCTGCGCGGGAACCGCTCCCCCGGATCCTGCGTGACCTCTTGACGTGTTGTCGGCTGGTGGCGAGGGGATCCGAATGAGAGCGCGGACGATGGTGAGCGTGGCGGTATCGGCCTGTGTGGCGCTGATGGCTTGCGCCTGCGGTCCGGACAAAGCGAAGGAGGACCCCGAGGCGAAGCCTTCGCAGCCGTCCGCGTCCACGCGGTCCGATGAGCCGTCGGCCATGCCGTCCGTGTCCGCTCGGACCGACAGGCCGTCGGCCGAGCCGACCGGCGACCAGCCCGCGCCCAGGACCAAGGAAGGCGCGATCCAGCGGTACGAGCAGTACCTCCATGCCCTGGGCCGTGAGGACATCGACACGGTCTGCGAAGTGGCCGGGCCCGCCGCGAAGAAGGCACAGGACCAGGGGCTCGGTCCGTGCACGTCGACGTACGCCGCCGTGTTCCAGATGATCTCGCCCGCGCAGAAGAAGGCCCTGAAGACCGCGACGGTCGACCCCCGGCGCGTCGCCGTGCGTACACCCGACAAGATCGAGATGCCGGTCGAAGCGGTCAGATCCTCCGCCACCTTCTCCGAGAGCGACCTCGGCAACTACACCCTGGAGTACCTCGCGAACGATTGGTACATCACCGACTGAACCCGACGCGCAGCACTCGGAGCCAGCCGACGGACGGCCCCGCGCGCATGCCACCCGCCGACGGCTAACGACGCTGCCGACGGCTTCAGCCCGCACCGTACCGTCGGCCGTCTCCGCCCCCCAAGCGCCCCGGGGCGGCCGCCGCCGACCGCGAGGCTGGTGGTCCCCAGAGCGGAGGGATCACCCACGGCTCGTCGTGGCTTCGGACTCCTCGGGCCACCCAATGACGGCTCTCGGCATTCGACGTCTTCGGCCACTCCCCGGCTGCCTGGTCGAGGAAATCGCGCGAGGATGAGGAAGAGGCGATGAGTAGGTGGTCCTGAATGAGCGACCGTCCGATCGGGGACTACGCGCTTCTCTCGGACTGCCAGACCGCTGCCCTGGTCAGTCGGGACGGCTCCGTGGACTGGCTGTGCCTCCCCCACTTCGACAGCCGGGCAACGTTCGCGCGGCTGCTCGGCCCAGAGGCCGGCCACTGGTCGATCAAGCCTGCCGCCCCGTACGACACCCAGCGACGATATCTGGACCGCGCTCTCGTGCTGCGCACGGACTTCCACACGCAATCGGGATCGGTCAGCGTCACGGACGCCCTCGCATCCGGCCTCAACGAGCGGGGCCACGACCTGGGGATGGAGGCACCACATCTGCTGCTGCGTGTGGTGGAGTGCACGGAAGGCCGGGCCGACATGGAGGTCGAGTTCGCCCCCCGGCCCGAATACGGACTGGTCAAGCCTTTGCTCATCCCGACGCAAGGTGGCGTCTGGTGCCATGGAGGACCCGACACCCTGGGGCTCTGCAGCCCGGTCCCACTTGAGCTCTCCGCCACCGCCCACTGCCGAATCGAGCTGAGCGCCGGCGAGACGGCCGCCTTCGCCCTTCAGCAGGTTCCCGCAGGGCGGAGCCCTGTCCTGCTGTCTCAGGACGCCATCCTGACGCAACTGGAGGACACCGTCCGAGGGTGGCGCTCGTGGTCGGATCTCCACCAGTCGTACGAGGGGCCATGGGCCGATCTCGTGCAACACAGCGGCCGCGTGCTCCAGGGGCTCACCTTCCAGCCGACAGGAGCCATCGTGGCCGCCCCGACCACCTCCTTGCCGGAGTCCGTCGGAGGCGTCCGTAACTGGGACTACCGTTTCACTTGGGTGCGGGATGCCTCCTTCACGCTTGATGCGCTCTGGGTGGCGGCATGCCCCGATGAGGCAGAGGCGTTCTTTCAGTGGATGGCCCACGCAGCGGCGTCCGACCCCAGCCAGGGCTCGTCCATGCAGATCATGTTCGGCATCCGCGGCGAACGGGACCTGACCGAACGCGTACTCCCCCACCTTCCGGGCTGGCGCGACAGCGGCCCCGTGCGGCTGGGCAACGGCGCCTGGGCGCAGAAGCAGCTCGACGTGTACGGGGAACTGCTGTCAGCCGCCCATCGCCTGCGCGACTACCTCCGCGGCCTGGACGCGCCCACGAAAGCATTCCTTTCCGGCTGCGCTGATTCCGCCGCTCTGAGATGGCGCGAACCGGACCAGGGCATATGGGAAGTGCGCAGCGGACCTCAGCATTTCCTCTATTCGAAGCTCATGTGCTGGGTCGCCGTCGACCGCGCGTTGAAACTGGCGGTCGATCTCGACGCGTCCGATCGCCTGCCGGAGTGGACTTCGGCCAGGGATGAGATCGCGGCCGCGATCGAGGAGAACGGGTGGAACGAGGAGGCCGGAGCGTACACCCAGGCGTTCGGATCAGCCGTCCTCGATGCCTCCGCGCTCATGATGCCCATCGTCGGCTTCATCCCGGCCGATGCCCCGCGAATGCGGGCCACCATCGATGCCGTGCGCACTCGACTCACCGGCGAGAACGGTCTGGTCTACCGGTACGTGGGGTCCGACGACGGGCTTCCTGGCGAGGAGGGAACCTTCCTTCTCTGCACCTTCTGGCTGGCCCAGGCCCTGGCCTTGGCCGGGGACAAGGACGCCGCACACGAGGTCTTCGAGCGGGCCGTTGGATGCGCGAACGACGTCGGGCTGCTCTCGGAGGAGGTCGACCCGGCCGGCGGCCAGCTTCTCGGCAACTTCCCGCAGGCCTTCAGTCACATCGGGTTGATCAACGCCGCTTGGGCGATCCACCAGGCCGCCTGAGGATGTCGACGGAGGGAGATGCTCGGCCGGTTGCCGGTTGCCGGTTGCCGGTTGCCCCGGCTGAGCGCCAGTTCGCCTGCTGACAGCTTGTGACTTCGCGCGGCTGCTCCACCCCGGCAGTCGCGAGCACTCCGCGCCCGGTGCGAGCCGACGCTCGCGCTGGAACAGCGATGCCACAGCCCCGGAGCGAGGCCCCCGAAGCCTTCCGATGACACGGCCCCACACGTGGTGGCAGTCCGGCACGGCGAGGGTGCGCCGCCGGCCGCAGTACTCCACCCTCTGGGGGCCGACAGGTCGCCGGGGAACTGGCGCCGGGGCATGGGCGGCCGGGAGACGAGCGCGGGGCATCCCCCGAGACCCCCGGTGGCGGGCATGCCACCGGCCCGCCACTCGCCGGACGGATAGTCAGGCAAGTGGCGGGCGGCTTCATCAGCGGACGACGTCGAAGACCTGCTTCTGCAGGCCGTTGGCGTACGCCTCCTGCTCGACCAGCTTCAGCTTCTGCGTGTCCTTGTCCGAGCCGCTGAACAGTCGCTTGCCCGCGCCGAGCAGGAGCGGGAAGACGAGCAGGTGGTAGCGGTCGATGAGTCCGGCGTCCGAGAGGTTCCGGTTGAGGGTCGCGCTGCCGTGCATGATGATCGGGCCGCCCTCGGTCTCCTTCAGCGCGGCGACCTCGTCGAGCGAGCGGAGGATCGTGGTCCCGCCCCAGTTCGTGACGAGGTCGTCCTCGGTGAGGGTGGTGGAGACGACGTACTTCGGCATGAGTTTGTAGTCGGCGAAGTCCTCCATGTCCGGCCACACCGGGCTGAACGCCTCGTAGCTGGTCCGGCCCAGCAGGATCGCGGACGCTTCCTTCTGCTCCCGGCTCTTGATCTCGAACGCCTCGGGAAGGAACTCCACATCCTTGAAGGTCCATCCGGAGTTCCGGTAGCCCGGCTCGCCCCCCGGGGCCTCCACGACGCCGTCCAGGGAGATGAAGGCGGAGCTGATCAGAGTACGCATGTGATTCCTCAGTGACTCGTATGGATTTCTTGTCGTTCGGCCGCCGTGCTCTCCGGTCGAACACCACGTCTGACAGAAGATCGCTCAGAAACTCATCGGCCTCCAGTGGAAAAGTTCTCGGCCCCGCGACGTCAGTGGCCTGCCTTGTGGTCCCGCCATTGCCGACTTCGTACGCGTCGCGGGCATGGCTCGGGGTGTGGAAGTGGCACGACGTCGCCGGGGAACGGCCGGCGGCCAGCTGGCACAGTGCGCGCCCGCTGGCGCTGTCCGGCTTGACGGCGAAGCGGGGCATGCCAGCCGGGCAACAGACGCACATGGGCTGCATCGTGGCGGGGTCGGCCACCTCGGCTCCCGCAATGTGCTCCTCGTCGACCTCGGCCACGCGGCATTCGGCCACGCGGCATCCCGGTCGGCTAGGGCGTGTCCGACGGATCAGGGCCGGACAGGCTGCGGAGCGGTGCTTCAGACGCTGCGGGCGGTGATGTCGCCGTAGGCGGTGGTCGCGTGGATGTCGAGTTCGGCGGTGCCATCGTTCTTGAGGGCGTTGCTGACGCGGCCGTAGCTGGTGCCGGCGTCCAGGGCGGCGGAGACGCCGCGTGCGGCGCCGACCGAGATGTCGCCCTGCTGGGTGGACAGGCTGACCGTGCCGCGCACGGCCTCGGTGATCCGGACGTCGCCCCTCTGCGTGCTGATCTCCGCGGGGCCGCCCAGGCGGCCGACCGAGACGTCACCGTCGAGGACGCTGAGGCGGGCGCTCGCGGCCTCGTCGAGCTTGACCGGGCCCTGCGCGGCCTCGAAGGCGACGTCGCCGAGCCGTCCGACGCCCCTCAGTTCCGCGCCGGCCGCCTTCGCCTCGATGCGGGAGCCGGCGGGCAGCCGGACGGTCACCTCGATGGCTCCGGAAGCGCCCAAGTACTGGTTCTTCACCGGGGTCTCGATCCGCAGGACGCCGTCGGCGTACGCGACCGTGGTCTGCTTCGCCGCCTTCACATCACGACCCTTCGAGGCGTCCACGGGCAGCACCTCGACCGTGGTGTCGGTGCGGTCGGCGGCGATGAACTGGATGCGCCCCGCGGGGATGTCGAGGACGGCGGAGACGGGGGCGGGGGTGTCGAACTTCTGCATCATGCTCTCCTGGGACTCGTCGTTTCCGATGACAGAAACGCTACGTTGCATTCGCCATATCCGCAACACACACATCGCACGATAGCGCCATTAGTGCTGGTCAGCGCCTTGGAATCGTTGCAACGATCTACAGCTCAACGCAACGATGACCCAACCCGGGCGTTGCAATGGATCGAGAGTGAACGCTAAAGGTGGTAGCTGCACCCAGTCCCCGCGATCACTTGCGTCAGGTGCTCTGCCCGAGGGTGTGCGATCACAGCCCGAGTCTGCATAGCCTGAGGCCAGGACCCCAAGGGCTGCTGGAGTTACCGATGCCCGGTCGCCTGCCGCGGTCAAGTCGAAGGCCGGCCGTGAAGACGGTCGCCAAGAAGGCCACGGTGAAAAGGCCACACCCTCCCGGCGCCGGGAAGTCCGCCTGAACGGCGAGGAGAAGGAATCATGTCAGCGAAGCAGACCGTCTACCACGTCACACCATCCGGCGAACGAGCGGCCGCTGCGGGCGTGAAGTGGCAGGTCGAAGGCAGAGAAGGCCGCCGGGTACTCCACGAGCCGCACCGAACGCAGAAGGACGCGATCGACTCCGCACGCGACCGCGCCAAGGGACACACCCCGGCCCAGGTCGTCGTCCACGCCCGCGACGGACACATCCGTACCGCCTACACCTACGGCGACACCCCTGCAGCATCCTCTAATGAACGTGGCCGCAGAGCAGGGGAACGCGGAGGAATCTTCTAAAGGGTGTTGCAGAAGGTCCGGCTTCGGCAGGTCGAAGTGGTATCTGACCTGCTGTTTCACCGTGCCATGGCGAGGTTGTGCATGGTGGCGACGGCCTGGACCGCGTGGTGGAGGCCGTCTCCTTTCTGGCGGCAGTCGCGCAGGATCTTCCAGTTCTTCATCCGGGCGAACGTGTGCTCGACGCGGGCTCGCACCCTTCGGTGCTCGGCGTTGTCCTCTTCCTGCCCGCGCAGGAGGGGGCGGCCGGCTCTCTTTCGGTGCGGGACGATCAGGCCGGTGCCGAGATAGGCGCCGTCCGCGATCACTGTCGCTCCCGCCGCTGTGGCGGGCAGGTCCGACTCGCGCCAGACATGAGCATCGGCCTTGTTGCCTGGCGCCGGCCGGGCCGCCGCGATGACCAGACGGGTGTCTGCGTCGATGATGACCTGCACGTTCGCCGAGAATCGGTAGTTGCGGGAGGAGGCCCCGACGGTGCGGTCGCGGACCGGGATCAACGTTCCGTCCACGATCCACAGCCGGTCCACGTCGGCAACGGGCCGCGGGGCCGGCCCCAGGGCCAGCAACGGACGCAGGCGCTGGATGACCCGGCAGACAGTGGCCGGAGAGATCCCGAAGAGCGGGGCGAGCTGCCGCATGGTGAGGTTGGTGCGGTAGTAGACGGCCACCAGCAGGACCCGTTCGGCCAGCGGCAGGCACCACGGCCTGCCACCACCCGGACCGTTCCCGCCCCGCTCCTTCACTACTTTCACCAACTTCGCGAACCGGTCGATTCGCAAGCCCGTGAACGTCTCGACCCACACCGGCTCAGCCCGCAACACCCCACCCATGCAAGGGAAATGCCCGGAAGTATGCCTTCTGCAACACCCTTTACTGATCTTTTCGTTAGTTCGGTGGGGTTGGTGGATGGAGGGTGAGACTGGTGTGGGCGAGGAAAGACCAGGGCAGTTGAGGGTTGCCGTTGATCCGGCGGATGCCCTGTTCGGTGGCGTCGGCGACATCGGCGAGGTGATCGCCTGCGAGGTTGGCGAGTTCGCGTTTCTTGAGCGAGGACCACAGCAGTTCCACCGGGTTGAGCTCGGGTGCATAGGCCGGTAATCGCTCGAGGGTGAGCCAGTCCTGCTCGGCGACCCAGGCCCGCATCGCCCGGCTCCAGTGAGCCGACAGCCCGTCCCAGACCAGCACCACCTTCTCCCCGCGGTAGAACACCTTGAGCTGCTCCAGGACCTCGATGAGTGCGGCGGTGTCGTAGCTGCCGGGCTTGAGATGAAAGCACAACCGAGGACCACGCTCCGGGTCGGCGGCGTGGTAACCCAGCGCCGCGGCCATCGAGGCCCGCTTCCAGTTCAGCCGGTGCCGCAGAAGAGGTGTGCGACCGCGGGGCGCATAGGTGCGGCGGACCTGCGGCAGCAGCGAGATGCCTGATTCGTCGAGGAAGACGATCCAGGCACGTGTGTTCACCGCCCCTTTTTGATCCGTGGCCACTCGTGCGCGATCCAGCGGGCGATCTCGGACTCGTCCCGCTCCACCGCCCGCCGCTCGGGACGCTGCAGACTCCACCCGAGCCGGCCGGTCAGCAACCGCCACACCGACGCCCGCGACAAAACCACTCCGGTCACCCGCTCGACGACCAGACCGACCCGTTCCAGCGTCCACAGGTCAGCCTCGAAGCCGTGAGCCCGGGCGCCCTGTTCCAGCGCGGTCCGCACCCGCTCGACCTGGGCGTCATCCAGCTTGGGCGGACGACCGGTGGCCGGACGCCGCCGCAACCCGTCAGCGCCGCCCTCCTCCCACACCCGCTTCCACCGCCGCACACTCTCCTCGCTGACGCCCAGCATCCGCGCGATCTCGGCACCCGAACGTCCCTGGTCGAACAACTCGGCCGCCCGCACACGCCGGGCTTCGGCCAGCTGCGGCCGTGTCAAAGGAGGAACCACGGGCGAAGGCTTGAAAGACACGCCATCAGGATCCCACCAACGAGACCATCGTACCCACGGAACTAACGAAAAGATCAGTAGGGCGTGTTTCGAATGTGCTGGTCACAGTCATTCGTCCGCGACGAGGACCCGGAGTGAGTTCGCCTAGGCGCACTCGGGTCCACGGACACCGCGGCGCTGACGTACCTCGAGCCTTCGCCACTCATCGCGGTCTGCCCGGAGCAGTACAGGGCCCGGGTGGGCCCGGAGCTCCGATCGGCTGGTCTCGCTGCTGCGTCAGCGTGGTCGGCTGACTGCGGACACGTCGGCCCGCGAGCTGGAGTTGACCGGTTTCCAGGCCGAGCTCACCGGACGAGCGGTGTGCCTTCCTCCCGCATGGGTTCACTGGTCGACGTGCTCGACCGCGGCCTTCGGGAGCGCGAGCATCACGAGTCCCGCCACGAGGTAGAGCACCGCGGTGACGACAAGGACGATGCTGAGCGCGTGACCGTAGTCGGCCGGTCCTGGCGCATCAGTCGTCGATCCGGTGACGGCGGCGAAGAAGATCGTTCCGAGAACGGCGATGCCGATGGATCCGCCGATCTGGTTGACGGTGGAGAGGACGCCGCCCGCCGCGCCCGCATTGCGTCCGGGGACACCGGCGAGCACGACGTTGACGAGAATGGGTGCGGCGAGGCCTAGTCCGAGGCCGCCGATGAACAGGCTGAGCGCGAGGAGCCAGAATCCGGGGTCGCTGCCGTCCCTGATGACGGGCAGGAGTACGAGCTGAGACGCCGCGATGATGAGCGAGCCGGTGATCAGCAGGGCTCTGCCCGCCTTGGCGGCGAGAGCGACGCCGAGCCCTGAGGTGATGATCGAGCCGAGGGCATAGGGCAGGATCACCAAGCCGGTCTCCCACGCGGTCCGGCCGGTTCCGAGCTGAAGGTAGACCGACAGGGTGAGGAAGAACGATCCGATACCGCCGAAGAAGAGCACGGATGCGCTCAGGCCGATGGCGAAAGCGCGGATTCTGAGCAGGGCCGGGTCGAAGACGGGTTCGCCCCCGCGGCCGGCGAGGCTGCGCTCGTATGCGAGGAAGATCGTGAGCAGGATGATTCCGGCCGCCAGGAGGGCATAGCTGGCCGCGGTCCATCCCCATGTCTCGGCCTGGATGATCGGCAGCAGGAGGAGCAGGATGCCCGAGGCCGCCAGTAGGGCACCCACGAGGTCCAGTCGCGCGGTAGAGGCGGAACGGGACTCCGGCAAGACCCTCGCCCCGACGACGAGCGCGAGGATTGAGATGGGGACGTTGATCCAGAAGATGGTGCGCCACCCCAGATCAAACAGGTCGGCCTCGACGAGGAGTCCGCCCAGCAGTGGGCCTGCGACCGAGGCGAGCCCCTGGACGGCCCCGTAGGCGCCGAATGCCTTGGCGCGCTCTGCCGGGGCGAACGATGCTCAGATGACGCCGAACACCTGCGGGACCATGATCCCCGCGGTCAGTCCTTGCGCGGCGCGCATGCCGATGAGCATTCCCGGAGTGACGGCGAGCGCGCAGAGCGCGGAGGTGGCCATGAACCCGACCAGCCCGATCATGAACAGGCGTTTGCGGCCGAACTGGTCACCGAGCCGTCCGCCAGTGATCAGTCCCGCGCCCATGGCGAGGGTGTAGGCGGCGATCGTCCATTGGATCTGAGCGTCGCCGGCTCCCATGTCACGGGCGATCGCAGGGGCCGCGACGGTGACGATCGTCGCGTCGACGAGGTCCATGAAGGAGCTGAACAGCACGACCAGGAGCGCCATGTTCGCGCCTGCGCCAGAGATAGGTGCTGGGGGAGCGTCGGGGGCACGTGTGCCCTCTCGCGATGTCTGTGGAGCGGTCATGCCGGCCAGGATCACCATCGAATGACCGCTTTCCCGGGGGGTCGGGACCATGGCTGTGACCTCCGCGCGGACGCTCAGGGCTGCTGTCGATCCTCGGTATCGGCGCCACCCTGACCGCCGAGGAGCTCGCCGAAAGGCTCGGAGTCTCCCTTCGGACCGTGCGACGCGACATCGACACGCTCAGAGATCTCGGGTACGAGATCGAGGCCGTGCGCGGGGTGGGCGGAGGCTACCGGCTCGGCCGCGCCACCCGCTTGCCGCCGGTTGTCTTCGACGAGGACCAAGCAGTCGCCGCGGCCGTCGCGCTCCAGACCGTCCCCACCATCCTCTCCGGCATCCGCGAGAACTCGGCACGCGCCCTCGCCACGCTGCAGCAAGCGATGCCCGCCCGCAGCCGCATCCGCACCGAGTCGTTCAGCGTCTCCGCAGCGCGCAACTACTGGGAATTCCCCGCAGCACCCATCGATGCCGAGATCATCCGCGTCATCGGCGGCGCGATCAACCGACAGCACGTCGTTTGCGTGGACTACACCTGCGAGGACGAACCGGCGACGCTCACGCTGGAACCGCACGGCCTCGTCGTGTGGGCGGCACGGTGGTACCTCGTCGCGTTCGAACCGGACGCGGACCGATGGCGCGCGATGCGCGTCGACCGCCTCGAACCACGAATGCCCACGGGGAGAACCTTCGACCACCGCGACGTCCCGCACGGCGATCCGGTCGCATTCGTCATGAGCACGCCCGACCGCGGCGACACCCTGGCGGAATGGCCATGCTGCGGGTCGGCGCTCGTCGCACTACCCGCGCCCATTGTCGCCCGGTTCGCCCCCGGCGGGTCGACGGTCGAGCACGACACCGACTCCAGCTGCCGACTCACGCTCGGTGCGTGGTCATGGGCAGGGCTGGCAGGACTGCTCCTGACTTTCGACGCTGACGTCACAGACATCGAACCGGCAGAGCTCAGGCGGGCGCTGCGCTCCCTGCGCACCCGCATCGACGAAGGACTCAGGTGTGCTGAGTGAGTTCACTGGGATGTGTCGAGGCTGGGGACTGTTACACGCGTAGGTGACAACACACGGGTCGAACGACAAGGTCAGTGCGCGCATCGGAAGTAGATCTTGGATGTCCGATGATCTCGCTTCGTGTCGCGCGGAGATCTGACGGACGAGCAGTGGGCGGTACTGGAACCGCTGTTGGCGAGGGGGAAGAAGCCGGGACGGCCGCCGCACCTGGAGTCGGCGGCGGCTGATCGACGGCATACGGTTCCGAGTCCGAACCGGCATCCCGTGGCGGGACATACCCATCGCGTACGGCCCCTGAGGCCGGTCGTACGACCTGTTCCGGCGCTGGCAGCGGGACGGCACCTGGCAGCGGATCTTCACCGCGCTGCAGGCCCGCGCAGACGCGAAGGACCTACCACGGCCTCGGCTGCTCCCGCGGCGGACTGACTGACCACCAAACTGCACCTGTCCGTCAAGGGGCCACCGCCTCCCTCCCGGAGGCTACGCGTGCTGAGGGGGGCGCCAGCAGGGACCGGCCCCGACCCCGCGACAGGAGTCCTTGACGCACAGTCAAGTAACCCTGGCCAGGCGGCGATTGAGGTATCTGATCCCGCTGCGCGGGCACACTGGCCGAAGTCCCGTCGCGCAACTACCGCTTCTCGGCAGATCGTGAAGGTATTCATCGACCCTGACACGAAGCTCGTGGTCTCGCGCCACGGCCGGCTCCAGGCGACAGGGCCGATGCTCACGTCTGGCGGAACTACCAATCCAGGCTGGCCACAGTGGCACACGCCTTGAGTGCCGGCCATGCCCCGATCGGCAGCAGTCAGCTCGGCTGAACCCACTGCCCAGCAGCCACACACTGTCTCACCCCCCAACGCTCTGACCTCCCAGGCAGGCCCTAGGCGATATGGCCTAATTTGCGGCCATATTAAAAGCTGCTCTAGACTCATGGACGGTCAAGAGATAGGGGACTCAGCCGGTTGGGCGGGCCAAGAACCGGACTGTGATTGCGCCCCTCGGCCCATTCCCAGAGCCAGAGCCCAAGTCCGCGAGGACGTCACCGACAGGCGCGGAGCGCCCGGTGGAAACCTCCTCACGTGACGCCCCCAGTACCCGTCGGCGTATCGCCGACTCCCCCACACACGCCACGAGGAGCAACCATGCGCGTCCTCGCACGCTCGAATCCGCACCGGATGCGGCGCCTTACAGCGGTCGCCGCGTCCGCAGTCGCCGTTGTGGCCCTCAGCGCCCCAGTCGCCACGTCTGCGCCCGCGACACTCTCAGCACGTGAAGGGGTCCCCTCCGGGGCGTCGCTCAAGGCCGAAGCGCTGAAGAAGGCGCCCTCTCCATTCCTGTTCCATTACACGTTCAACAATCACCTGAAGATAGGCGGTGGCAATTTCACCGTCGGCGGCCGGGTCTACCTTGTCGTCAAGCTCAACAACGGAACGGTGATGTTCAGTAGGTGGGTGACAGCACAACCACACTCCATCACACCCGGCGGGGCCATCTACGTAGAGACGTCGGTCGCCTCTCCGTGCGCCGGCTCGGGGAAGAACGGGTACGCCCGTGCCTTCGACCGCACGACGCAGACCTGGTCGCCCAGACTCCCCGTACCGGTGTGCGTCCGGATCGACTGAAGGAATCCCGGGCGACGCTCGCGCCGGCCACCGCGGACCCCGGAGCCCGCGTGACGCAAGCCCGAAGAGGCCTCTCCCCCCGGCCGTCCGCCAACGCAGGCAGCGGTGCGTTGAAGACCCGGGGGGAGAAGGCCTCTCAGGTCCCCGATGGTCAGCCGTAAGCGAGCGACACGTCGTCCGCGCCGCCATCGCACGGCAGGCACCATGGCCACGCGTAACGACAAGCGCGCATACGGCTTCCACGGATCCACGGAACCGTCACCGCGGGCCTCGATCCGCCTGTGACTCAGGCCCTGATCGGCCGGAAAATGCGGTGGTCGTTCATCCTGCTTCCCTGACACGATCCGGGTGTGACGACGTTGTTCCTGATGGTCGGCCTACCAGGGGCCGGAAAGACCACGAGAGCCCGGCAGCTCGCCGAGGAGCACGGCGCGCTCCGTCTGACACCCGACGACTGGATGCTTCCCCTGTTCGGCGAGGCGGAGCCGGACGGGAAGCGCGACGTGCTGGAAGGGCGAATGCTCTGGCTCGCCTTGGAGGCGGTCAAGCTGGGCACCAACGTCGTGGTGGACTACGGCTGCTGGTCCCGGGACGAACGGTCCGCGATCCGCTGGTTGGCGGAGGACGAGGGCGTGCGCTTCCGCATGGTCTATCTGCCTGTCGACGATGAGACCCAGCGCGCCCGGATCGCCCATCGCTGGACGACCGCCGCCGGGGAGACGTTCCCGATGACCGAGGCCGACATCCTGCACGGGCGGGCGCATTTCGAGGCGCCCGACGAAGTGGAAGTGGGAGGCCGCGCGGTCTCCGACCCACCCCCTGGGTGGGTGGGCTGGCGGGAGTGGGCTGCCGACCGGTGGCCGTCGTTCGCGTGACTGCTCGCCGTGTGCCTCGCCGATCGGAGCGCACCGTGTGGCGGAGTCGGCTCCCGGCCTGGAGGATCGTTTCTGGAGCCCGCCCGGGCGCCCTTCGCACGTCGACCGGGCGGGCCGTGCGTTGGGCGGTGCTCGTCAGGCCGATGCATCGGCACACCGGAGCACCGGACCCCTCAGCTGCCTGGGGCCTCTTGTCGGGGGCCGCTCGCCCACGTTGCGGGTTGTGGCCGAGTCGCCGCCCGACTGACGACAAGACGGCGGTCAGAGCACTGCGGAGCGCTGCCCCGCGGATGGGGTGACGATGTCGTCTGTGGGAGGTGTTGCGAGCACTCCCCGGACGAATCGCAGCGAGTACAGGCCGATGAAGACGACCGCCACGGCGACGAGTACGTAGAGGGTCCACTTGGTCACCTGGTCCGCGGCCGCCGAGACGATCAGCACCACGATGGTCGCCAGCTGGCCGAAGACGCCGAACAGCGTGGCGTAGGCGGCAACCACGAGGCGCCAACCATGGGCGACGGGCTTGAAACTCCTGAAGACGTTCCCCTTCTCGTCCTTCTGCTCCGGCCAGCCCCAGTAACACGACGCGGAGTAGATGATGGGGGCGAAAAGGATCACCCCGCCGTAGAGGAGATTCATCCCTAGGAACTGGCTGAGCCTTGACCGACCACGGGGAGTCGATGTCCAGCGGCTTCGACTCCCAGTTCTCCCGCGGCTTGCCGAAGAACTTGGCCGGCACGGTCATCAGGAGACAGACGACGAGCGCGAGAGCGGCGGCGGTCATGAGCGCGGCGGTGTACTCCGGCTCGCGTTCGGCTCCTCGGGTGAGGGTGAACCTCGTCGTCGCCGGAGGGGTGTTCGGCGCCGAGACAACGAAGGGTGCCCTCTCGGCCCACGCATTGCTCGGGCACGACCAGGTCGATGACCGCGGCTCTGGCCTGGTTGCTGCCGATGGCCTTCACCTGGTCGGTCTGCGACGCCATGGCGGCGCCGGTACGGGTGCAGACCTGGTCGTACTCTCCGCCCGTGGCATCGAGGTACGCCGCAATCACCGGGGTGACGCTCGCGCGTCCGGAATTGGTGATCACGAGCGGCAGCGGGCCGTGGAGGTGGTCGCGTTTGCCGTGGTCGTCCAGCTCGACCTTCGCCGACACCGGTCCCGTGATCGAGAGTCCCCCGTCGGCTGCCCCGGCCGGCAGCGCCGCCAGCATGCCGAGTGCCAGCGCCGCGGCGCCGCCCAGAACGCCGACACGTACGCCGGACATGCTGCGACGCGCAGATCGTGGTGGGGAGTAGAGGAGATGTGCCATCACACGTGCACTAAAGCGGCCGGCCATCTCAAACGCCTGTGAAACGCCGAGGCAGGAGCCAACAGTGCGAAACTCACCCTCGATCGGTGGCTCGACGCGAGGTCATGCCCTGCGGCTCGCTGAGGGCAAGCCGCCGCCCTGCGCCAACGAGTCCCCCTTCACCACCAACGAGCGCGGGGCCAACGCCGGCGTACGACACCGGTCTGAAGCGGTCCGAGGGAGCGCTCCACCAGCGCGACCACGTCGTCGACCGGGGCGCGAGATCCACCCCCGGCGAGACGTCTGCGACGGGCCCGACAGCACGATCGTCACCAGCAAGCACGGCCCGCTGGGCGCTGCGACAGCCTCCGGCCTGTTCACCGATCCGCCTGCTGAGCCGCGCTTCACTCCGAAGGGGTAGCCGCCGCCGTATACCGAGCGGCATACTCGAGACATGGCAGACACGACCGTCAAGATCGACGACACGACTCGCGACCGACTGAAAGCCCTGGCCGACGACGCGGGTATGTCCATGAAGGACTATCTCGCAAAGGTGGCCGCCGAGAAGGAACAGGAGCGCCTCCAGGGCAGTGCGACCGCCGCGTTCCGCCGCGCCATCAGCGCACCCGGGATCATGGACCGATTCGACGCCGACTTCGGCGGGCTCCCGCCGGTGTCGAAGCGCGAAACCCCGCGGGCGGCCTGACCCTGTGGATCTGCACATCGACCACCGGTGGCTCCTGGAACGCCAGGAAGACATCCTTCGCAAAGACCTCACCGTCAACGACCTCTCGGTACTGGTCGGCATGGCCACCCGCCACCGCGTGAACACCCCCCGTCTCGACCAGGCAGACCCGGACGCCTTCTGGCGCGCTGCTGTGCTCCTGGAGGAATGCGTGCTGCTGCGCCCCCTCCCCGCCCGGAACGAGCTCTACGGGTACGGCATCGCCATCTCCTATCTGGAGGCCTCCGGGCACCGCGTGGACACCTCGTTCGAGCCGTGGCGCGACCTCATCCACGAGATCCGGTCGCTGCGCCTGGACTCCTACGACATCGCCGATCGCCTGAGGTCCTGGCGCACCTCCTAGAGACCATCGCCAGGTGGAGCGGCCGGCCGTCTTCGGCACGCGCCCGGACGGACGGCTGGCTGGCTGGCTGGCTGGCTGGCTGGCTGGCTGGGCGGAGATGCCCCTCCGGTCCCGCTCGCCCAGGCCGTTCCCTGGCTCCCCGACGGCGAAGGCCGATGGTTCGCACCCAGGCTCGACGGCTTCCGGACTGTCCACGACAAGGGCCTTGCGGACAGCGTCCAGGTACGCCTGGGGTGTCGTTCCACCCGCTTCCTCCTCTCAGTGCTGGGGAGGAGTGGCCGCCCCGTCGTCCTCCACCCGTCGCTCTCCCCCTGCCGGCGAGGTGCCGGGTGCCTGCGCGGTGGCGATGCGCGGGAGCGCGTCGGGGTGCTCGCGGGTGAGCCAGGCGACGAGTTCCTCGCGTACGGCACAGCGGGTGGTCCACACGTCGTCGGCGTCCTTGGCGGTCACCAGCGCGCGGACCGTTATCCCGGTGGGGGAGGTCTCCGTGACGGCCAGGTCCCAGCCCCGACGGTCCCAGGTGGGGCAGGTCTCCAGGAAGTCACGGAGGTGTGCGCGCATCAGCGCGACGGGTGTGGAATGGTCACAGTGGACGAAGACCGTGCCCGTCATCTCCGAGCCGCCTCGCGACCAGTTCTCGAACGGACGGGAAGTGAAGTACGAGACGGGCAGCGTGACCCGACGCTCGTCCCAGGTCCGTACGGTGAGGAAGGTCAGCGTCACCTCCTCGACGAGCCCCCATTCGCCGTCGACCACGACCGTGTCGCCGATGCGCACCATGTCGCCGAAGGCGATCTGGAACCCGGCGAAGAGGTTCCCGAGCGTCGACTGCGCCGCAACACCGGCCACGATGCCGATGATTCCCGCCGAGGCAAGCAGGGACGTGCCGAGGGCGCGGAAGGACGGGAAGGTCACCAGGGCAACGGCCGTGGCGATCACGCCGACGGCGACGGCCACGACGCGCATGATGAGCGTGACCTGAGTACGGACCCGGCGCACCCGGGCCGGGTCGCGGGACCGTCCGGCGTAGCGCGCGTACGACGACTCGACGGTGGCCGAGGCCACGCGCACGGCCAGCCAGGCGCCGCCGCCGATCAGGCACAGCAGCAGGACGTGGAGGACCGCGGCCCGGTGTTCCCGCAAGGGCGCCCAGTCCGAGGCCCGGTGGGTCCACCTCAGCAGCGCGGTGAACAGGACGACGTACAGCGGTGTGCGGCACCGGCGCAGCAGCCCCCAGAGCGGGGTCTCGGGATGGCGGGCGTCCGCGTGCCGCAGGAACAGGTCCACTCCGCGGCCGGCGGCGAAGGTCACCAGCGCCGAGCCGCCCAGCACGAGCGCCAGTCGAAGAAGGCTCTCCATGGCTCCCCAGTCGATGAGTCGTACACGTCCAAAGGACCGTGCCTCTCGCCTCACCGCCGAACCGTCCGCCAAACACCCTGCGTCCCTGGACTTGAAAGCCGTTGAAGCTGAGTCCACCGCCTGCACCGTCAGTCGGCCCGGCCGTCCTGAAGAATCAACTCGGCTGCGCACCTTCCAGGCTGAGGACTTCCAGGAGGGGGTCACCCCACGCCGCCCACCGGCGCAGATCAAGTCCGGCCAGGAGGTGAATGTTCTGCTCTGCGGCCAGTTCTTCAGCCGGTTGGGTGAACGAACCGTTGGTGACGGCAATGACGATGTCTGCCTGGTGAACCGGGCGCGCTGTGCCGTTGAGGGTCTGGATGACAGGGGATCCCAGGGGGCGACCGCCGGGTTGACGGTGCTTGCACTGAAAGACGATCTTCCGCCCGTCCGGAGTGATGGCGATGACGTCTGCGCCGAGGTCCCGGGCGCCTCCTTGCCGTCTCGTGAGCCTGTGGCCATCCCGTTGTGTCAGGTGGGCTATCGCCTTCTCGAACTCGGCTGGGGTCATCTCGTCGAACTCATGGGACTGGATGCTGCCGGGAGTAGCGGAGAAGACCAGGAACTCTTCGTCACGGAGGGCGAGGTGATGACATGCCTCCACGTGCTCCTCGAAGGCCGCGTCGATTCGAGTCGCCGCTTCGGAGAGTTCCTTGTGGAGGGTGCCGACCCTCTCGAGGCCGTCTGCATCGAGTGCGGTGGCGCGGTCGAAGCGGATGCGATGGGATTCGGCGGTCTTCCGGCGCAGAGTGTGCCAGGCCTCTGCTGCCTGGGCCTTGAGTGTCTCAGCTGCTTCGACTTCGGCGCTGAGCCGCTCGCGTAGGCGCGTGTGGGCCGTACGGCACTCGAGCCACGTCGGCGTGGTCACTCTCACGCCGCTGGATGGTGGCACTTCGTCCAACAGGTCGCGTACGGCGTACAGGTGGGTCTCCAGAAGTTCCTGGAGGTCCAGCGCGATCTTTCCTTCGGCCCAGTGGAGGAGGGCTGCGAAGGCGTCATCGTCATTGGCTGCGCGGACCAGTTCGGTCAGCTCTGCATTGAGGGTGGCATCCTCGTACACGGGCAGCGAGACCTTGCTCTTCCAGTTGAGGTGCATCACTCGGCCTCGGCAGCGTCGATGAGGTGGGCGAGTGGCTGCTGCCACTCACTCCAGTTCCGCAGGGCGTCACGGTCGATGAGCCGTATCCGCTGTTGAGCCGCGTACCGTCGCGCAGGCCGGGAGAAGCGGCTGTTGGTGACGACAAGCACGTGATCGCAATCATGGGCAGCTGCGGCTTGGACGTCTCTTCGCAGCATGGGAGTGGTGACGCTGGGCGCTGAACTGCTGTAGGCGTCGGCACCCATGTGGTGCGGGCGGATTGCAAGGGTGCCGAGACGCGTCGACGCCATGATGAGTGAAGATGGCGAGTCGCCGTAGAGCGCTTCCTCCTCCGGGGGGCAGCCATCGCGATGGAGCATGTCGACGACATGGCGGGTGAACCGCTCCGGAGTCATGCGGTCGATGGCGCTCAGGTCCGAGCCGGCGCCATGCTTTTTGCTGTGTTTCGCGTAGCCGTACGCGAGGGCGAGTGCGTGTAGCCGTTCCTTGTCGGCCGCCAGGATCTCCTTGACGCGGTCCTGCGCGTCAGCAAGTTGATCACGGAGCGGCACGATGCCTTCAAGCGCAGGCCCAGTTCGCGCTTCGAGCCTTGCCCGGGCACCTAGGTGCCGCCCCAGGTGTCGGTCGATCTCGTCGACGACCTGCTCGCACTCCCCCAGGGCTTCCTTCGCCTCAAGAAGTTCCGGGCCGAGTGCTTCGTGCACGGCCTCGGCTGCCTTGCGGCACCCTGCGGAGATCGTGACATCGCTGAAGAAGTCCCAGTGGGTGGATCGTCGCGTCGCTTCCGTCAGTTCTCTGCTCAGCAGAGCCAAATGGGCTCTCCAGTCGGCAGCGACATCAGCGGCGATCCTGCATTCAGCGGTCCAGATCAGCACCCGCAGTAGATCATCACGGTCGGCCTTCCCCAGCAGATCCCCCATGGCCCTGCGGAGCTCAGGACTGCTGTAGCGGGGAGGAGTAACAGCAGCGCGTCGATCAACTATCACCGAGCGAGGCTACACAGAACCACTGACAACGATCCCGGATCCGGCGCCGGCTTGGTCCTGCATCGCCCAAGAGCCGTGCTGTGAGCAGAACTTGGTGGAAGGCTGACCCCAAGGCCGTCAACGCCGTTGGCCTGCTCCTGACAGTAGTCGTGCCCACCACCTCGGCTCGGGGCGCCGCGGCCGAGCGGTCGGCGGGGCGCCGGAGCGGGAGAAGCGCTCACCGGGCTCGTTCGAGCGCAGAGGCGTCTCCTCTCGTCGGCGTGCCAAGCGACAAGCCGTTCCTTGTGCCGTTCCACAAGTGCTCGGATCTCGTCCGCGTGCGGCTCTGCTTCGGCAGTCCTGTGCCACAGGACCCGCTGGGCCTGATCGCGGGCAGCGGCATGCACTGCAGGCACGGGATCGTCCAACAGACGCAGCGCGTTGAGCAGGGCTTCCGGCCCGGATGAGCGGCCGAGCAGGTACATCGCCAGTGCCCGCCGTTCCGGAGCCTCGCCCGGTGCCGCAAGGGCGAGCAGTCGTGTCGCAGGGACCTCGCGGCCGGCGACCTGCAGGGCGTCGCATGCGGCGGCCCGGGTCACCTCCGGCGCCGGATCGGACAGCAACGGCAGGGCCTCGTCCCAGCCGATGGCATGCCGGTGCGCGAGGTGGACCAAGGCCCCGGCCCGCACACGCGCGAGCGGGTGGCCGAGCAGTGCGCGCAGCGCCGCCGGGTCGTTGCGCAAGACGCGCAGGACGACCGCTCCCACGCGTGGGTCGGGTTCGTCGGCGTACCGGATCAGGGTGTCGTCGCCGAGGACGCCGAGCCGTCGCAGACCGCCGAGCGCCCGGGCTCGTACGCCACCATCGGTGTGCTGAGTGAGCGCGCGCAGCAGCACGGCGTCCTCAGAGTCCCGGCGCTCCGCGAGCCCGCTCACCGCCGGGGATGTGCGGGGTGCGGGCAGGTCTCCGTGTACGTGAGCAGCGTCCGTCCGTCACGGCGATGGTGCAGGTGTCCCTCGGCAGGAGCGTGGCGCGGGCCCGCACGGCGAATCCGTACGGAATGTCCGCTGGACCCGCAGGACCCCGGAAGAGGCCTGAGGGGTGCGGCCCGGGCGGTCCCGGGACCTAAGCGCGGGCACTCCCGGGACCCAAGGGCTGGCCGTAACCGCCGATTTGCCACCCCAGTCGGAAGGCCTGTCCCCGGGTCGACCGCCCGGAGAGGAGTCACTAACGGTCGGGACACGGCCGCGATACGCGGCGGAAACGGGCTGTCCCTAATTTCTGTCAACCGACAGGAACTCGCAGGATCTCGCCTCGCGACAGGGGACCGACATGACCGTGACCACCGATCCCACTCCCCCGGCGCCTCCCCCGCCCGGCGCCGCCGGGGACGGCTCGCTCGCCGCCTTCGGCTACCCACAGGAGTTGCGGCGCCGGATGGGGCGGTACGCCTCCTTCGCCGCCGGGTTCTCGTTCATCTCCGTGCTGACCACGGTCTTCCAGTTCTTCTCCCTCGGCTATTCCTTCGGGGGGCCGCTGTTCTTCTGGACCTGGCCGGCCGTCCTCGTCGGCCAACTCCTCGTCGCCGCCTGCTTCGCCGAACTCGCCGCCAGGCTGCCCATCTCGGGGGCGATCTACCAGTGGGCGAGCAGGCTCGGCAGCCCAGCCTTCGGCTGGTACGCGGGCTGGATCATGGTGATCGGCCGGGTCGTGGTCGTGGCGGCCGCCGCGCTCGCGCTGCAGGTCGTCCTGCCCGCCGTCTGGCCCGGCTTCCAGCTCGTCGGCGGCGATCCGTCGCCGACGACGAGCAGCGGCGCCGCCAACGCCGCACTCCTGGGCCTGATCCTGCTGGCGCTGACCACGCTGCTCAACGTCCTGGACAACCGCGCCCTGTCCGCCGTCAACACGATCGGTGTCACCGCGGAGATCGCCGGTGTCGTCCTCATCGTCATCCTTCTGGCCTCCCACGCGGAGCGTGATCCCGGCATCGTCCTGCACACGGGCGGCGAGGGGGGCCTGATCACGGCGCTTCTGGTGGGCTCCTTCACCGCCGCGTACGTCCTCATCGGCTTCGAGAGCGCGAGCGAGATGAGCGAGGAGACGGTCAACCCGCGGCGCACCGCCCCCCGTACGACGCTCAGCGCCCTCACGACCTCCGGCGTCTGCGGCGGGCTGCTCCTGCTCGGTGGGC
The DNA here is from genome assembly GCF_042735655.1 of Streptomyces sp. NPDC059567. Classification (NCBI taxonomy): domain Bacteria; kingdom Bacillati; phylum Actinomycetota; class Actinomycetes; order Kitasatosporales; family Streptomycetaceae; genus Streptomyces; species Streptomyces sp. NPDC059567. The sequence goes on from NZ_JBHWBS010000008.1 coordinate 130,275, forward strand.
TGCTCGCCGCGCCCAGCCTCACCGACGGGCGGCTGGCGACGGAGGGCCTCGGTTACGTGCTCACCAGCACCCTCGGTGACGGTCTCGGCAGGGTCCTGCTCGCCGACGTGGCCCTGGCCATCTGCGCGGCGACCCTCGCCATCCAGACCTCGGCGACCCGCATGCTCTACTCCATGGCCCGCGACGGCGTTCTTCCGCGGTCGGCGCTGCTGGCACGGGTGCCGCGGCGGACCGGTATGCCCGGCGCGGCCGCCGTGGTGGTCGGCGTCTGCGCGGGGCTGCTGCTCCTGCTCAACCTCGCCTCGCCGCAGGCGTTCCTGGCCATCGGCACGACCTGCATCGCCATGGTGTACCTGGCGTACGCGATGGTCACCGGGCCGATGCTGGTGCGGCGCCTGAGGGGCGAGTGGCCGCCGCCGGCCGACGGCGACCGCGACGAGCTCGGCAGGCCGCTGTTCTCCCTCGGGCGCTGGGGACTGCCCGTCAACGCGCTGGCGGTCTGCTACGGGGTGTTCATGACGGTCAACCTCTCCTGGCCGAGAGCCGAGGTGTACGACCCGGAGGGCGGCCACTGGTACTTCCAGTGGTTCACCGTCCTGGTCCTCGGCGTGACGGTCGCGACCGGGGGGGGGGGGCCCCGGGTACCCCCCCCCCCTTGGGGTGACCCCGGGCCCGCCCCCGGGCCCGCGGGCCCCGGCGCCGCCCCGAGCCCAGGCGCGACAGGGGGTAAACCA
>NZ_JBHWBS010000009.1:0-74846 GCF_042735655.1 Streptomyces sp. NPDC059567
GTGGCACACGCTGGACCCGACCATAGGCAGACGGGATTTCTCAAGCATGACCCATTTGTTTCGCCCAAGTTAACCGGGGCGGGGCGCGCCGGCGGCGCCGACGAGCCCGGGGGGGGGCGCCCCCCGCCCGCGCCGGCGCCCCCCCGGCAGACCCCCGTACCTCAGGATTCACCGAGGTACGGGACTGGCTCCAGGCGCATCGCTTTCGCCGGATGGTGTGCCGGCGGAGGAAAGAGGAGCCGAGGGGCGGAGGGTTTCGGCCGCCGCTGCCGCCACGTTCCGTGCGTGATCGCGGGCGACGGCGGCCAGGGCGGCGTCGCCCAGGCCATCGGCCAGGCTGGCTTGCGCCGACCAGTTGTAGGAGCTGTCCGGCCGGAGCCCGATCCGTTCGCTGATGAGCGCACGGGCCAGTTCATGACGTCCGGACGTGAGCGCGGAGTCGAGAAGGGTCTTCTGGAGGGCGTCGCGCTGTGCGTGACTGCCTCCGAACTCGTGGAACCGGCGGCGCAGCGGCCACAGCAGGTCGACGACGGTGGTGTGCTTGCCTTGGGCGTGCGCGAGAAGCGCCTCACACGTGGGCAGGCCGATCTCCACGGTCATCCGGCGGTTGCTGACCGTGTCGGTACTCCCCTGGGTAAGCCACCGCCGCCGGTCGGCGATGAGCCGCGTCGCCTCCCCGAACCGCCCGGCGCCGGCATAGGACATGACGGCGTGTACGTCGTTGAACGCGTAGAAGGGGGGATCGGCTCGCGTGGCCCACGCGTCGGCCAGTGCCTCCCAGCGGGCGGTCGGCTCCGCTCCCGCGAGCCGGATCCGCCACAACAGCGCTGCGGCGTCCAGCAGTTCCATGGCCGTCCCGGCCGAATCGTCGTTGTGCAGGGCGGCGTCGTAGATGCTCAAGGCGGTGTCGGTGTCTCCGGCCTCCAGCGCGTAGAGGGCGTAGTGCCACCAGTTGTGGACGTTGAGGTAGTTGCCCCGCGCCCAGTCGTCACGGCGGGAGTCGAGATAGCGGATCCCTTCGGACACGCGTCCCTGCATCTCGTAGGTGTGGACGACGGCGTGGATCGCCCAGACGTCACGGGGGTTCTGCTCGACCGCGGCGAGACCCGCCTCCTCGGCAAGGCGGTAGTGGCCCGACTCTTCCAGCCCGAACGCGTACATGCCCAGCATCAGACCCCGGTGGTGTTCGTCGGCGTCCCAGGCGCCGAGGGCTCCACCGATGCGGTCACGCAGGCGGACCGCGTCACCGGTGAAGAAGTCCAACTGGTGCCCGACGGCCAGGGCGAGCGCGTCTGTCGGGTACACCAGGGACAGCTCCTCCAGCAGCCCGCCCGGTGCAGGTCCCCGGCCAGCCATGCCCCGGCCGCGGCAAGATGCATGCGCTCCCGTACGGGCAGGGACGGGACGTCCACACCGGCCGCGTACCGGTCGAAACGCCGGCGTGCCGTGACGGCCTCGCCCGGCTCGGTCCCCAGCATCCCCAGATAGACGGCGAAGGACTGGGCGACGGGTGAGGCCGGCCCACTGCCGAGGGCGTCGTCGACTGCCTGCTCCACGTCGGGGCTGAAGTGGAGCAGCGCCTCGACGGCCCGGTCCAGGTGCGCGGCTGTCTCCTGGGTGCACTCGTGAAGTGGATTGCCGTACCGGTCTGTCACCATCAGAGATCACCTCGGCGCGCCTGCGGGGGTGGTGGGGAACCGCGGCGGGCGTGAACGCACCCGCGACCACCATGAAGCCACCGACGGCCCGTCCGACACCACCCCGACATGCGCCATCTGCCGAAGTGCCATGATCCGCCCTGCCGTTCCACGGGTGGATCCTTGTGGGCCGGGACCGCTCTCCGCCGACTCCAGAGGCAGCCGGGGAGTGCTGTCGGCCTCCGAGCGGCTGGACGAGCAGCGCACCCTACGGGACTGGTGGTGCCGGCGGCTCACGGCGCGAGGCGCATGTGTCCACGTACCCGAGGCGTCTGCTCGCTCCGACGGCGCCCGCCTGCTCACCCCGCGGGCCCCTGCCATGCCGCTACTTGGCGTGCCAAAGCCCGAGGTTGTTCACGCCCCCGTCCGCGGCGCGTTGCAGCGCGTCCGTGCGGCCCAGGATGCCGTGCGGGAGGTAGCCGGAGCGGACTTCCAACGGCCACCCGTGCACCTGAACCGCGAGCGCGGCCAGAGCGAGGGTGTCGAGCGGCAGCAGCGACCGTGGGGCGGGGTCACCGCCCACGCTCTCCCGGTACTCGACGAGCCGGGACGCAAGGGCGCGCTCGAAGGCGCTCCGATCGTCGTCGAGCAGCACGCGCAGAAGCCGCTGATCCGGCGTCAGGGCGCCGACCGCGTCCAGCCGCCCCGCCGCCTCGGCGCACTCCGCCGCGTCCGGCTTGCGCAGGGGCACGGTCGGCCAGTCGCGGGGCAGGTGTCCCTTCGCCTCTGTCAGGTAGATGCACAGCGCCTCCATCGCGGCCAGGTCGGCCGGCTCCGACGTCGACGTCAGCTTCGAGTACGGCACTCCGTCGCGGATCGCGTGAGCGAGGTCGCCGCGCAGCAGCAGTCCGGTGACTCGCTGCCAATCCCACACCATGCCGCTGACCACTGTGGCCGCGAACGTGTCGAGCCACGTCCGGGCCGTGGGCGCCTCGTCGACGACGTCCTGGAAGGCGATCTCCTCGCTCGTCAGCTCCTGGCCGACGAGCGGAAAAGGAATCTCCTGGTCGCCGTTGGGCCAGCAGCCGAGGCTGATCACTCCCAAGGAACATTCCGCCGCCGTCCGCAGCACGGTGCGCGAGGGCTCGTCGAGCGCGGGATCCTCCAGAGCACGCGCGGCAACGTGGTCGAGCAACTCGTCGCCCATCTCCCGCAGCCGCCCGAGGGAGAAGGTGTCGTAGCACATGCGGTGCCACCGGGTGAACGCCCGCCCTTCGATGTCGTCGAGCGCCTGGGTCAGGCGTTCTTCGCTCACCTCGTGCTGTGCCACATCCTGCACGGCTCCGCCCCTTCATGATCGATCAAACCAGAAGCGGCCCGCTACCAACGGCCGACGAGCGGAGTGCGACTCCCCTACCGCCGGCCCGGGTCAGTCGGCTCGGGCGGCGGCGAGGGCCTGTGCGCGCCGCGGCTCTCGGTCGCCGCTTGGTACCTCCGCATCAAACTGGTGATCGAAATCGGGTGCGGCTGTGGCTATGATCGTCCGCAGCAAGGCCGTAGCGCAGAGGTCGTCGCGCCCACGCATCGAGCTGGAGGACGTCGGTTCGAATCCGACCGGTCTTGCGCCTACCTATATGTCGACGCGGACGCCGGGCCCCGGCGGAGGACCGGTGGAGTGGTGATGACCCAGCCGACAACGCCCGTACGCTGTCCCGCGATCGAGCACCCGGATCTGCCACTCGCCGACCCGGCGGAGCTCGGGCCGTTGATGACCCGTCTCACGGACACGCGTCCCGTGGCCGACGACGAGACCTTCCCGCTCGGCACCCTGCGCGTCGGCGGCCGGGTGGACCTGTGCAAGCAGGGCCTCGGCCCTGAGGGCGCCGCCCGGCTGCTGCCCGTCGCCGTCGCCTCCCCGCACTCCGCCCATCTGCTCCTCGGCACCAACTCCCTCGGCGACGACGGCGCCCGCTCGGTCGCCGAATCCCTGGTCGCCGCGCGGGACGCCGGCGCCTCCCACGGGATCCACACCCTCTACCTCGGCTGCAACCGCATCGGGCCGGCCGGCGTGACCACCCTCGCCGATGCGCTCGCCGACGACACCACGCTCCGCGCACTGTGGCTCAAGCGGAACCCCGTCCTGGAGTCCGGTGCCCGCACCCTCGCGGGGCTGCTGCGCCGTAACACGTCCCTGCGCACCCTCGACCTCGTCAACTCCGGCATCGGCCCCGCAGGCGTACGGGTTCTCCTCGACGCCCTCCTGGATCGCGAAGCCCCGCTCGAACGTCTCTTCCTCGGCGGCAACGGACTGACCGCCGCCGACGCGCCGTTGCTCGCCGCCCTCGTCCGCGACGCCGGCGTCCGCGAGCTCTACTTGCCGGCCAACCACCTCGGAGACGAGGGCACCGCCGTCCTGGCCGCCGCGACCGACCCCGCCCGGCCCGTGCGGCTCGGTCTCGGCGGCAACGGCATCGGTCCCGAGGGCGCGCGTGCGCTCGCCGACGCCCTCGACGGCATCGAGGCGCTCGACCTCGGCCGGGCCATGTCCGAACGCAGCCTCGGCTCCCTCGGCAACACCACCGGCGACGACGGCGCACGGGCCCTGGCCGCGGGCCTGTCCGGCAGCCCGCTGCGCCGTCTCGAACTGCGGCACACCGGCATCACCGGCCGCGGTGCGAAGAGCCTGCTGGCCGCTCTGCCCGACGGGCACCGTCTCGAGTACGTGGGCCTCGGCCCCGGCCTGCCCCGGCGCGTGAAGCGGTCCTTCGCCGAGCGGCTGCGCCCCGCCCGGCCGACCCATCCCGACCTGCATGCGATCGGCAGTGTGTACCGATGAGCCCGCGACCGGTGCCGCCCGGGGCCCTCTCGCCCGAGGACGCCGCGGCCTGGGCCCGCGTCCGCCGCTACGCCGTCCCGCGCTGGATGATCGAGCGCGCCACGGAAGCACGCGTGGCCGGCGACTGGAAGGCCGCCTGCGCCGCGGCCGCGTTCGACGTCCCGGACGCTCTCGACCCCGAGCGGATCGCCGACCGGTACGGGCCGGACGTAGCCGCCCGGGTGGCCGACGATCTGCGCCACCTGGTCCCGGACCTGCTGCGCTGGCACCTGCCCCGCAACCTCGGCGGTCACACGACGCTCACTCCCTGCCGGCGGATCGTCCTCGCCTCGTACGGGAGGTCCGGCCCCGTCCTGTCGGTCACCACCTCCCCGATGCTGGCGGGACCGCAGCGGCTTCCCCTGCATTTCGGACCCGTGCCCGCGCCCGACCTGCTCCACGGCCTGACATACGCCACCGAGGACTGGACCGCCGCCCGCCGCTTCTGGGACGACCGCCACACCGGCGAACTGCGGTACAGCGCGGGCTCCGCCGGCTCCGGCCGCCTGCCGTTCCTGCGCCCCGACGGCACACCGCTCAGCGCCGAGGAGCTGCCGGCCGAGGACCCGGGGACCGCCGACCCGGCCGCCCGCGCCGAGTGGGTCGCCGTACTCCAGGCCCGCGGCCACCACGCCGGGGCGTACGCCGCCGCCGGGCTGGACCTCGACCTCACTCCCCCACCACGGGGCCCTCGCTCCTACCGCGAGCTCGACGTCACCCAGCTGATCGGGTCCTCCACTCCCGACCTCACCCGCGTCGCCCCTGAGATCCGCCTCCTGGAACGGGCCGGACGCGGCACGCGTTTCCGCGTTCCCGTGGAGTGGCGTGGCCATCTGCGGATCGAACTCGACGCAGCGGACGCCGAGGGGGCCCCGGCTCGCGTCGTCGGCCGCGAACGGGACCAGGAGGACGGCGTCCCCCTGCTGCCCGGATATGCCTGGCAGCGACTGCCCGACATCGGTCTGCTGCGTGCGGGCAGGATCCGGCCCGAGGATCTGCACCCGCTGGTCACTGCCGCCCTGTTCCCCTGGGCCGGAACCACCGTCGGCCCGCCCGGGCCGAGGACGCCCGCGCCGGTCCGCGTCCGCTGCGGCGGCGCGTGGCACCAGGTCGAATCCCGAGGCGGTGTGCTCGACATCCCGCACACCGAGCAGGAGCGGCAGCGCGAACTGGCCCTGCGCGCCTTCGGTGGAACCGTCACCGGATGCTTCGCCGCCCAACATGCGTGGACCAGCGGTGAAGGACGGCTTCCGCGCGCTCTGCGGGAGCAGCGGCGCGAGCTGTTCCAGCACGTCCAGCACGGGGACACCCCCGCCGTCCTGGCGCTGCTCGACGCCGGAACGGACCCGCGCGTCCGCGACCGCATGGGACGCGGACTGCTGCATGTCCTGCACCTGCTCGACCACCGGAAGCTGCTGCCGCGTCTGCTGGCCGCCGGGCTGGATCTGGAGGCGAAGGACGGTACGGGCCGCACCCCGCTCCAGAACGCCGTCCACAACGGCGGGTCCGCCGTCCTGGTCAGGGACTTCCTCGGCGCCGGTGCCAGGATCGACGTGATCGACGAGATGGAGCTCTCCCTCGCCCAGGTCATCCGCCGTTACGAACGGAACGACCTGATGTTCCTGCGTCGCCGCGTGCTGAGCGAACACCCCGGCATCGGCTCCGAGTGGTTCGACGAGTACATGAGCGAGCGGGACTCCGAACCCGACTGGGACGAGGACGAGGCGCCGTCCGAGGAACCGGACCCGCTCCAGGACCGGGACAGCTCCGGCGAGACGGACCCGTTCGGTGAGCCGGATCCGTTCGGCGATCGGGACAGCTCCGGGGAGGCGGACCTGTCCGTTGAACCGGATCCGTTCGAGGAGCCGGATCCGTTCGCGGAGCCCCAGGGTTCCGGGCGGCCCGGCCAGGGCAGCTCGGCAGCAGAGGACGAGGACGTTCACGCATGACCGGTTCCCCTTCCGTTCCCGCGGTCCTCGCGGCCGCCGACGCCCTCAACGCACGCCTGCGCGTCACGCGCAGCGAACCGGCCGCCAATCCCCAACTGGAGGCCCTCGCGCTGGCCGTGACGGCGAACCAGCCCGTCCTCCTGTGGGGCGAGCCCGGCATCGGCAAGTCCGCCGGCATGGAACAGCTCGCCGCCGCCCTCGGCGTCCACCTCGAGACGGTCGTCGCCAGCGTCCACGAGCCGTCCGACTTCGCCGGGCTGCCCATCGTCGGCGACGACCCGGCCGCCTCGGGCGTTCCGATGGCCCCGCCGGACTGGGCCGTCCGACTCGCTCGTACCGGGCACGGACTGCTGTTCTTCGACGAGTTGTCCTCGGCGCCGCCCGCCGTGCAGGCCGCTCTGCTGAGGGTGGTCCTCGAGCGCAGGGTCGGCAGCCTGTCGCTGCCTGAGTCGGTGCGGATCGTCGCCGCCGCCAACCCGCCTTCCAGCGCTGCCGACGGCTGGCACCTCAGCCCTCCGCTCGCCAACCGTTTCGTCCACCTCGACTGGACACACGACCCGCGCACCGTGGCCCGCGGCATGGCCGGTACATGGCCCGAAACCGTCCTGCCCACAGTGGACCCCGGGCGCACGTCCGGCGCTGTCGCCCGTGCCCGCGGAGTGATCTCCGGTTTCCTGACCGCCCGCCCCGGCCTGGTCCACCACATGCCGAAGGAGGCCGAGGGCCGAGGGCGCGCCTGGCCCTCCCCGCGCACCTGGGAGATGGCGCTGCGCCTGCTCGCCGTCGCGTACGCGTCCGGCGCCGGACGCGAGGCGCAGGCCGCCGCCCTGATGGGCGCCGTCGGCGAGGCGGCCGGCATCGAGCTGCTGTCGTACCTGGAGAACCTCGACCTGCCGGACCCCGATCGCGTGCTCGCCGACCCCTCCGCCTTCGCGCTGCCCGAACGCGGCGACCGCCAGCTGGCCTTCCTCATCGCCGTGGTCGCCGCCGTGCAGAGCGAACCCACCCGAGCCCGTTGGGAGGCGGGCTGGGACGTCCTCGCCAAGGCCGTGGACGCCGGTGTGCCCGACGTGGCCGCGCGAGCCGCCCGCGACCTTGCCGTGATGCGCGAGCCCGGGTGGCCGATCCCGTCCGGGATCGATGCCTTCCTGGAACTGCTCCAGCTCGCCGGCGCCCTGCCGGGCGCGCGCTGAGCGGCCGCGCCATGCCCGTCTCCGGAGGGCCGGCCGACGGGCTGGACCGCGCCAAGCTGCTGGCCGCGCGCTACAAGGCGGCCGAGGCCCGCCCGTACCTCGCCTCCGCTCTCTACGCCTTGACGGTCGTCCCCTCGGCGCAGGTACGCACCATGGCCGTCGACCGCTGTTGGCGCTGCTACGTCGCACCCGCTTTCGTCGAGGCCACGGACATCGAGGAGCTGGCCGGGGTGTGGATCCACGAAGCGTCGCACCTCCTGCGCGACCACCACGGGCGGGCCGACCAACTGCCCGCGGCCGACCAGCGCGACCGCCTGCGGGTCAACATCGCCCAGGACTGCGAGATCAACGACGACCTGATCTCCGACGGACTACGACTGCCCGAAGGCCGCATGGAGCCGCGCCTGTTCGGGCTGCATGTGGGCCAACTCTTCGAGGAGTACCTGCCCGGCATCCCGGCCGCGTCTCTCCTCCCGGTGGACTGCGGGTCCGGCGCGCACGGCGTCCCGTCACCCTGGGACCTGGGGGAAGGCGGGGGCGACGGGGTGGCCGGCATGGGCCCCGTGGAGGCCGAGGCCCTCCGCCGCCAGACCGCCCAGGCCGTCCGCGCCCACCAGCGCTCCCGGGGATCGGTTCCGGCGGGCTGGCGGCGCTGGGCCGAGGAGGTCCTGGAGCCCACCATCGACTGGCGCAAGGCGCTGACCGGCGCCGTCCGCGAGGCTGCCGCGTGGGCAGGCGGTGCGGTCGACTACACCTACCGGCGCCCGTCGCGCCGTACTCCGGCCCTTGGCGGCCGGGTGGTACTGCCCAGCCTGCGCCGACCGCTGCCGCGCGTGGCGATCGTCGTCGACACCTCTGGTTCGATGGGCGAGGACGATCTGGCGGCCGCGCTGGCCGAGGTGTCGGGCGTGTTGCGCGAGGTAGGGGTCGGCGGCAATCGGGTCGCCGTCCTGGCCTGTGACGCCGACGTCCACGCCGTAGCCAGGGTGACCGCCGTGGACCAGGTCGAACTGGCAGGCGGTGGTGGGACGAACATGACCGTCGGCATCCAGACGGCGCTCGCCGCCCCCGAACCGCCGAACATCGTCGTCGTCCTCACCGACGGGTACACGCCCTGGCCCCCGGAACCCGTCTCCTGCCGCCTCATCGTTGCCCTGATCGGCCATGACGCACCCCAACCACCGGCCTGGGCAGAGACCGTGCGGGTGACTCCCTCCCCCTCCTGAAGGAGAGGAACTCCCCCAGGAGCGGGTTCAGCCGGTCATCCGGCCCATGGGTTCCTGCTCACACGGACCGGCTGACGCCGAGGGCGGCGGTCTGGAACCCGGGCCTCGCCGCAGGCGACGACATCGCACACCTTCGTCAGGGCGACTGGTCGGCTTCGAGACCGTATGGCTGGACGCACGGCGGACCTTCGGCGCCACCCGTCGCAGCGCCCCCGAACACAGACAGGTGACGACCGCCCCGCGTACCTGTTGTCGCTGGCCATACCGTCCGGGTCAGTCGCAGCTGCCCTCGCCGAGCCAACCCGTGATGCAGCCTCATGTCCGGATCTGCAGGGGATTCGTCATGGCGGCCTGGCAGTTCAGAACTGACGATGAAGGCCGTACCGGGCTCGCCGCGCAGCGAGGAAGGGAACCGTGGACGGCTCCACGAGTTCGCTTTCCGCTCCTTCGGCGCGCCCAGAGAACCCGACCCGTAAGGAGACATCAATGCAAGCCAAGGCAAGGAACATCACCGCGGTTGTGGCTGCCATGACTTCGGTTGCCTTGCTGGCAGCCTGCTCGGCCGGCGCCGAGGCCAAGGACGGCCAGGAGAGCAAGGGGACCAGCGGCACGGCTGCGGCGGCGCCCCCTGCAGTCACGGCGTCGGCGAGCCCGACGGCGACGAAGGGCTCGTCCGAGTTCCTCTCCTTCCCCTCGCCCAGCCGCACGTGGAAGGAACTTCCGGGGTCGGGTGGCGTGAAGTACGCGAACGTGCGCGGCGATCTCGCGGGGAACGGCAGCTACGAGGCGTTCGTGTCCTTCCCCGCCGGGAAGGACAATCCGATGCATGTCCACAGCCAGGACCTCCCGACCGTCGTCCTGAAGGGCACCTTCTACGCGGAGATCGACGGGAAGCGCGTCGAGTACCCGACCGGCTCCTACTACCGCCTCCCTGCGGACAATCCGCACCTGAGCGGCTGCGAGAAGGGAGAGGACTGCCTCCTCTTCCAGTACCAGGACGACCATTTCGACCTGGTGCCCGCCAAGACAGGGCAGTAGGCAAGGCCCGTCGAGGCCGACTCGGCCCTGCCTGCCTTTAGTTACACAGCCACGAAAGGAGAGCCGGCAATTGTCGTCCGCGAGGCTAGGCCATGCCGAGGGCGAGCTGGGCTGGGGCGTCGCGGTCGGCTCCACCACCCCACCGCCCGCCGGGCTGAGTCTCCCTGCTTCACAGTGCGGGCGCGTCCGCCGCCGGCGTCGGGCCCGCACTCCCGGCCGCCTGCTCAGGCCGAGCCGACGGCACGGCCTGAAGCTGCTGGGCGGCCTCGGTCGCGGTGTACGAGGACGCGAAGGTGAACGCGCGCGGGGACGGCCCGTGCGCCCGCAGGTCCGCCAGTCGCTCCAAGGCCTCGCCGACGGTGGGGAGATGCCCTGCGGGGACCCACCAGAGCACCATGTGGGCCTCGACGTGCCGTTCGAACCATTCGCGGCGCCGTCGCATGACGTCCAGGTGCCCCGTGCGGTAGGCGAAGTCCCACAGGGCCTCCTGGGTCTCCCACACCGACATGTTGATGATGACGTCCTCGCCCGCAGGGCGCAGGCCGGTTGCGTCGGCCGTCCCCTCTTCCACGAGCCGCCACACGAAGCCGGGCGTGCCGTCGGCGGCGGCGTTGACCGGATCGAGCATCTCGACGAACGGCGCCAGGCGCGGGTCGTCGAGGGGGTAGCGGAGTGTGGCGACGTTGAGTTGGGCGAGATGGTGAGCGGCATGCGTGGATGCGGTCATGGCCTCATCCCAGCACGGGGCGCTTTTCTATGTCAATCATCATTGTCTTTAGAAGACTCGACCACCACGCAACACTCTCCCGGGCGGGCGTCCATGCGGGCACGGACGGGACCGTCCGTGCCGAGCAGCCCCTCCAGCAACGCGAGGTTCATGCCGCAGACGAGCGGCGGGAAGCGTTCGGCGACGGCATGGAAGGGGCAGTTACGCATTCGTACGACGCTTGCGGCCTCCTCGGCCGCCTCCTCGCCACCTTCGGCGCCCTCGACGGATTCCAGGTGTGGCTCGTAGCCGCGGGCGGCCAGCATCTCCATGGCTTCTTCGAGGCCGCCGCAGGGCGCCGCCGAGCCGCGCAGGGCCTCGCCCTTGCTGCGCGCGGCCGCGCAGAGCCCGGCGTCCAGCCCGGCCTGCTCGGCGGCCTCGGCGAGCAGCTCGGCGGCGGTTCGGTAGTCGCGAGCGGGCAGCGACACCGACCGCTCCGCCCGTGACCGCGTGTACACCTTGGCGGGACGGCCCGCCCCCGGCCCCGAGCGGCCCGTCAGACGACGGCTACCACTCTCCAGCAGCCCGGCCTCAGTCAGCTTGTCCAGATGATGCGCAGCGAGCGCGCGCGCCACCCCGGCCGCCTCGGCGGCTTCATTGCGGCCGACCTCACGGCCCTGTGCCGCCACGTACTCGTACAGGCGGCGCCGCACCGGATCCTGCAACACGGCAATCGCATCGATGTCCTTCACCCGGCCATTCTAGGAACAACACAGGTTGGAGATAGAAAGGCGGGCCGCCTCGCCGATCCCGCCCGCAGCGCACCCCCCAGCCGCTCGCCCTGGCGACCGGCGAGCACGGCCACGAAGGACCGGCCATGAGCGGGCCAGAGCATCGAACTCGGCTAGACCGCGCGTGAGATGTCAGCGTGACGGCACAGGCATGGCGAAAACCGGTTGACCTGTGGTGAAGGATGAGATCGTGATCTCCAAGGAACGCGCCGTCGAACTCATCGAGTCCTTCCTGGTCAGAGAGCTGCCGACGTGGCAATGGAGTGGCCCTGCCCCCACGCCGGACATCTACCACGTGCGGGAAAGCGCGGTCGGCTGGCTCGTCTTCTGGCGCTCGGCGGAACAGGCCCGTGCCCGCGACGTGCGCGGCAGCTTCGTCGGCGGTCACTATCTGGTGGACCGGAACGACGGGAGCATCCACTTCGTGCCCGCCGCGTGTTCGCAGGACGAGGGCTGGGAGGAGGACTACCTCCTGCAGACAAAGGGCCTCAGGCCGCCTGATCCACTGGCCTCCGATGTCCGCGCGCTCGTCCGCTCCGCCGGCGTCGTGGCCGCGATGAACCACCTGCGCAAGCAGGCACCGCGGATGAGCTTGCAGGAAGCGAAGGTCTACGTCACGACCGTTCGGGACGGTGCCGAACCACCGGAGGAGCTGGCGAGCCTTACCCGGAAGGAGCCGAAGTGGCCCCTGCTGCCCATCGAAACGCTGGCTGGTCCGATCCAGGAAGGGTCTGGTTGACCTCCGGCTTCAGGCCTGCGCTCACCGCAACGTAGGGACGCGCCGCAGGCACGGGGGCCTTCACCCAAGCGAGCGGTGACCATTCACCACCCACCGACCAAACGGACAGTGTCGCGAGGCTCCGACTCCGACTCGGGACTCATCGGCCGCGAGTCCGGAGGTGGGCACGAGGCACGTCTGCGGCTCACGCACCGGAGGCAGGCAGCACCGGCACCAGCGCATTCCACCTGGCGACCTGGCAGCCGTCGGTCCTCGCGAAGCTCGCGCCCACCGGAACGCCCTTGTCATGTACCGGTGATGTGCGCCGTCTGCGGTCCGCCATACACCTGAATGCACATCGCATCCCGCGCCACAGGCTTGAAGGGTCCGTGCCCTCGCTCGCGAGCTGGTCGAGCCGTTCAGAGGCGTCGTGCGGCGAGGGGTGGCCACCCCCGGCAGGAGCGCAGTCCAGCTCGTACGCCGTGGCAGCGCCGGCTCCCTCCGAGACGGTGACCGTCAGATGATCCCGCCCGACGGCCGAACCGGGAACAGCGGGCAGCAACACAGCCGCGACGACGAACGCGGTGAAAGCAGTGATCCTCATGCCCGGCCAAACGATCCGAGCAAGACCAGGACATCCTCCAGCAGGTGCGGGTCCGCGTTTCACGAAGGGAGATCATCTTCCGTCAACTGCCTGACGGGCCACGTCGGCGGCTGGGACGATCCGTGACGTGATCGCTTGGATGTACCGCACCCCACTCTGGGCGGTAGTGGTGTGCGTGACCACAGCCGGCCTGTTCCTCGTCGGCGCCGTCGTGCATGTCAACGACCTTCTTCAGCACGGCCTTCAGGCTTGCGACTGGGCTCCGAGGTGGCTCAACTTCTACTGGTCCTCGCTGGCGCTCCTCGACCTGCTCGCAGCGGCGATTCTGATCAGCGGCAAGCGTCGGGGGACCGACCTCGCCTGCGTCATCATGACGACCGACCTCATCGCCAATTGGTACGCGACCTATGGCATCCAGCACAGCAGCCTCGCCGCTCAGCCCGGCCTCCAACGACTCTTAGCCTTCACTGCATTTGTCCTGGGAACGGCGCCTTTCGTCCGACGGCACCTCACCAGTTGAGCTGACGTGAGACACCCACTTCGCGCACACGACATCGGCAGCCCGGGACTCGATACCCGACAGGCACCGATCCGTCCTGTGCGCTCCGCCGCGTCGCGCGGGACCGAAGGGGTGTGCTCGAACGGGCACACCCCTTCCGGCACGTGTGATGTCGGCTCATCACCAACTGCGGTCCAGCATGTACGTGAACAACGCGTCCAAGTCCCCGGCGGCTTCGGGCTCGAGTGACGCCTCCCGCAGGCCCCGGCGGGCGGTGTCCAGATGCCGGCGCGCCTCGTCACGGGTCGCGGCCCGCCCGCCCGCCTCCTCCACGAGCGCAGCGGCATGTACCACTGCCGTGCCGTGCAGTTGCCCGGGAGATTCGAGCAGCGCCGCCAGCTCGCGGGCGGCGGTTCCGCCTGTGGCCAGCGCGGCGAGGACCGGGTAGGTCTTCTTGCCCTGCCGCAGGTCGCTGTGGACGGGCTTGCCAGTCACGGCCGGGTCACCCCAGATCCCGAGCAGATCGTCCACCGCTTGGAAGGCGATGCCCAGGTGACGCCCGGCCTGCTCCAGTACCGACACGGTGCCGGCAGGAGCGCCGCCGAGCACCGCCCCCAGCCCGATCGCACCGCCCAGCAAGGCCCCCGTCTTCTGTTCCGCCATCGACCGGTACTGCTCCGGCTCCACCGCACCGGATCCGACCCACGGGCGCTGCTCGAACCGCAGGTCGTCCGCCTGCCCGCACACCAGCGCGTTGAGCGTCCCGCACAAGTGCCGGACCGCGGCCGCTGCCCAGGGGCTCGGCGCCTCGGCCAGAGTCTGTACGGCCAGGGCGTGGAGGGCGTCGCCGGTCAGGACGGCCGGACCGGTCCCGTACGCCTTCCATACCGCCGGACGCTGCCGCCGCAGGCCGTCGCCGTCCATGATGTCGTCGTGGAGCAAGGAGAAGGTGTGCACCAGTTCAGTGGCCACCGCGCCGGCGACGGCGACGCTGCCGTCCGCTCCCACGGCCTCGGCCCCCAGCACGGCGAGCGCCTGCCGCACTCCCTTGCCCTCGGAACCGCTCGGATCAGGCGTTCCGGCCGCATCGCTCCAGCCCAGCGCGTACGCCGCCATCTCGCCGGTCCAGGGATGCAGGCGCCCCACCGCCTCCACCAGTGCGGGCCGCACCAGCTCACGACAGCGCGCTACGACACCGGGCACAGCGCTGTGGCGGCCGTCGGACGCGCCTGCTACGGCACAGGCCGCGGCGCCCTGCGAATCGATGGGCGAGGAGACCGTCGACGCCACCGGCGCCGATGACGTCGTTGTCAGGGAGGAACTCACCGCAGCCCCTCCGCATCGGCCGCCCGCAGCGCCTCCAGCCCTACCGCCGGCGGCACCGGCTCCCGGGCCCCCGGCCTGTCTCCGGCCTCGTCCGGCAGTGGGCCCACGCCCAGCTCGGCCGCCGCCTTCTCCACCATGTCCCGGGCGTGCCGCAGCCCGATGCGGTCCAGCACCGAGCGCAGCTCGGCCAGCTCGGCGGCGCTCTGCGCGGCGTCCCGACCCAGCCGGGCCCGCGCCTTGACCAGCCCGAGCCTCGAGAGCGCCGTCCCCCGCGGCTCCTCCATCTCGCGGAACTCCTCGAGGGCTCGCGCATACAGCTCGCGGGCCTCCTCGTACCGGCCCGCCCGGTACAGCACGTTGCCCCGCATCTTGTGGTTGTAGGCGAGCGCGCTGGACAGCCGCATCTCCAGGCAGGCCTCCTCCGCCTGCGAGAGCAGAGACAGGGCACGCTCCACTTCCCCGTCCCGCGCGGAAACGACATCGGCGACGCCTCGCAGCGCCCATGCCCACCCGCGCCGGTCCTCGGCACGCAACGCCGTCTCGGCCGCCTCCTCGAAGAGCGCCAATGCCTTGTCGTAGGCCCCGGTGTTGCGGTGCATCTGCGCGATGCCCTCCAGCGCCCACACCGTATGCCGGGCCTCACCGCGCCGACGGGCCTCGGCCAGCAACTGCTCGTGCAGCCTGCCCACAGCCGCGTAGTCGCCCTGTATGCGTCCCGTCTCGGCAAGCCCGGCCAGGGAGTAGCCCCGTACGACGACGTCACCGCCCCGCTCGCCCATCTCGGCCGCCAGCCGCAGCAACCGGTACGCCAGCCGGAACGCCCCCCGCTGCCGGGCCAGCGTGCCACCGCTCCACAGCGCCCACGCCATCGCACCCTCGTGCCCGGCCGAACGCGCCGCCCGATAGCTCGCCTTCCACGCCTGGTCGGCCTCCTCGATCCGCCCCAGCCTCCGGCAGGCCTCCGCGACGGCGAGCCCGCAGCGCGCCGCCTCCTGCCGGTCACCGGCACGCTCCGCCGCCTGCAACTCCTCCACGCCCCGGGCGAGCACCTCGGCCAACGGAGCGTTGACCGACATGGACCCGAGAACGCCCTGGTACTCCGGCGCGGACGCCTTCGTCCGTCCCGCTTCACATACTTGACCTGCCATCAGAACCCTCCTGCAGCCGAACTTGGTGATCAAGACGACGAGGGAAGGCTGAGGTTCCTTGCGGGCTGGAAAGTCCATCTCCGTATGGGCGCCGGGTCATCCCGAAGTGCTACACAGCCCACCATGGAGTCCCCAGTAAGACGTACGACACCGCCACCGACGCCTGCGGCCGGCGGGTCAAGCAGCTCGGAGCCATCTCCCGGCCTGTCATGTCAGAAGAGGCGCTTGCTCTGGCCGCCTGCTTCGGCCGAGGCGACTGCTACGGCGTCGCGTGGTCGCTGTCGCACCTGATCGAGACCGGCCCGGACCCGGTTCCGCGCGTGTCGCGGCCCGGACCCATCTCTGACGAATGGCAACACACGCTCTGGAATCGGTGGGGAACCCTGGGCCTCTCCGACGACCGCAGGCGAGTGCCCGCAGGTGTCCTCCTGATGCTCGCTTTCGAACCGCCGACCCGGCAATCGGCGTCGACGCCTCGTGGTGGGATCCATTCCCCACGAGTCCGGCCGTCCGGTCAGACGGTGCGGCCGAAGTAGGCGGCGAGCCGGTCGAGCGCGGGGGCGTCCTGTGCTGCGACCTTTGATGGGCCGAACATGCCCGTCTGGGGGCGGATCTCGTCGGGGTAGTTGCCATACCAGGTCCGGAACACCGCCTCGACGGCGTCCGCGTCGCCGCCGCGGTGCTGGCCGGTGGCCGTGGCGAGGTCCCAGCCGTGCAGGACGGCCTCCAGCAGGTGCAGGTCGGCCAGACGCGGCCCCGGCACGCCGCCCGGCAGCGGCATCTGCCGCGCGAGCGCGCCCTCGAACTGCCAGGCGCCGAGGACCTCCTTGGCGCCCTCGCCGTAGACCTCCCCGGCCTGCCGCTCGCCGATGTGGTCCTGGGCGAACAGGGAGAAGTCGGGAGCGCCACCCTGGGCCAGGGTCACGTAGTAGGGGTTGCCGGCCACGAGGTGGTTGGCCAGGGCCCGCACGTCGAAGTCATCACACGGCGTGGGCCACGCGTACTGGTCCGGGGTGACGTTTCCCAGCAGCTGCGTCGTGTGGGTCAGAGCCTTCTCCAACAGCTGGATGTCCTGGAACATGATGATCGCGCCTCTCCGTCGAATGGGGTGTGGACGCCTGCACGGCTGAAGGCCATCAGGCATGCCGAGCACCTCCCGCCCCTGCTCCGGGGCCCAGGTGCGCCGACAACCCCACCGTGCACCCACTTGCGGACAGTTACCGTCCGCATCGGGATGGACAGCGCCGTTGATCCGTCGACCGCCGGCCTGCGTATCTCGATGGCCTCCAGGCTCTCGCGCGTCGCACGATCGACACCTGCTACCGCGGGTTCCTCGGCGACGAGGCGGTGGACTGGTTCATCGGCAGTGGTGCTTCGGACGCGCACGTGAAGAGTCATCTGGAACGGGGCGGAGTGAGCTGCCTCTGCCAGGACGGCCGGATCGTCGGCTTCTCCACCGGCTGGAGGGCGAAGGGCCGGCCAAAGTCGAGTAACCCAAGAACGGCACGGGCGGCTGAGGGCTGCCCGCTGGCGGCGCCCCCACGAAGACGACGGCCGCGGCCACTGGGCATCGAAGGTCTTGAGAGCCGTGCGTTGGTCCCTGTGCGACCCGCGCAGCGACTGCCGCCGACCACGGCCCAGATCCTGTCGGCGGCGGGGGGGGGGGGGGCGGGCGGGGGGGGGGGGCGCGCCGCCGGGCGGGGGCCACTCTCGGGGGGAAAGAGAGATGTGAGCTGGGGGGGACCGCGCGGCGTGCCACGGGCTCGCCCAGGACGGAGCGGTAGCGGGCCGCCCCGCCCCGCCCGGCCGCCCGCGGCCCCCCCCCTGGGGGCGGCGCCGCCCGGGCGTGGCCCGGGCGGCAGCTGCGGCTTGGATCAGATCAGCACGTTCTTGTAGAAGATGCTGGAGCGGCGGTCGCCCTCCACGCCGGTGGCGAAGCCGATGAACAGGCGGGCCTCGCCGGCGTCGGTGCGGTAGATCGCCAGGCCCTCGGGCTCGCGGTGGTGGAGGGTGGAGCCGGCCTTGGTGAGGACGGGGCCCTGCTTCACGGTGCCCGTGTTGATGTCGATGCTGGTGACGTAGGAGTTGCCGTCGCCGGTGGGGGTGCCGTCGCCGGGGTAGGCGTCACCCGTCAGGAAGTACATGTACGAGCCGTAGAGCGTGTAACCCTGCGGCGTGCCGGAGATCGTCGGCTGCTTGAAGTCGACCAGCGGCGAGCCGAAGTTGCGCGTCTCGAAGGCGGAGAGCGGGTACACGGCGATGCGCTTGCCCCCACTGGTGTGGTAGCGCACGATCATGCGCCGGTAGACCGGATCGACGGAGCAGGTGTACTCGGTGGCCCCGGAGATCGGCTGGTAGGCGGCCGAGGCGGCCGGCGAGCCGAGAGTGGTGTTGGCGGTGTAACGGATGGGAGCGAGCGCGGTGCCGTACCCGCCGGTGTTCGCGGCGCACTCGATCCACAGCTCGGTGTCGGAACCGTTCGGCAGCGCGGCGAAGGCGACGCCGTGGCCGAAGCCGTTGAGGTGCATGTACGAGATGTAGTTCCCGTCGAAGTCCATCTTGTTGATGCACAGGTCACCGGCGGACTCGGGGCTTCCACTCCGCTTGGTCGCCACGTACAGGAACTTGTTCTCCCAGTCGAAGGCGAAGCTCTGCTGGACCCGCGCACCGTGCGTGTTCGCGGACCGGAACAGGTCGTGCGACGGCTGCGTGAGATCGAATCGCTTGGTCGCGGCCACATCGGCCGAGGCGGACTGCGCGCCGACACCAAGCCCGAGCACGGCGAGCGAGGCGCCGGCACCGGTGCGTATGAGGCTGCGGCGGGAGAGAGGGGAACCCGGGGTGCGGTTCAAGGGGGCACTCCATTTGCATGTGTGTGTTGCAGGGACAGGCGATCCTATCCACAACGGAGTTGGGGTCCTCAACGGGCCAAGCCGAGCGGCTGGCCGGCGACCGCGCGGACCGTACTGGGACAGGGCGACCCGGGAACTCGTACGGCCGCCCGCCGCGCGGAGTCGAAGCCGGCCCTGCACTGCTGCACCTGCAGACCCGAAGACGAGGTGTTCCGCTCAAACCGAGAGGGAGTCTGCTCCACCGTCCGCGTAGCACCAGGTAAGCAAGGTCACCTGGCGGCCCTTGGCCTCGCGTGTGATGGGCTCGTCCTCGGTGAGCTGGAAGCCAGTTGCGCGGGCGACAGCCATGCTCGGGGAGTTCTCCGGTTCGATGCGCAGCAGCACTCGCCTCGCTCCCAGTCGGCGACAGGCGTAGTCGGCGGTCAACTTGACGGACCGTGAGGCCAGACCCTGCCGCCGATGTCGGCTGCCGACGCCATAAGCGAGCTCGACATCTCGCGCGTCGATCTCGCACCGAAAGACGAGGACCTCACCACGAGGCTGCTCACCGTCGGTAGTGATCGCCAGTTGCGCCTTCTTGCGGCCGTCTCCACGGCCTTCACGAGCCTTGGTCAGGTACTCACGCGCCGCCCTGGAGTCGAACGGAGAGGGCACCGGAGTCCATCGGTCGATCTCAGGATCGTCATAGAGCTCCACCAACGGCAGCAGGTCGGACTCGCTCCATTCCCTCAGATGTATCCCGTCACCTGAAATCCGAATGCTTGACGGCAGAACGATCTCACTCTTGGACATGCACCCGATCTTGCCGCGTCAGGGAGTCGGACTCCAGAGCGGGAACCCTCACTTGAGTCGTGTGCCCTATGGGCGGCCGTCTATCTGAACGCCTCGCCCAAGTGGATCGCGCCCTCTGCCCGGACGCCGGATTCGGTCACCTCGACCGCCACCACACGGGCTCGAAGCGCGGCGCGCCCGCAAGCCGGTCGAGCCCCTTCGTGCTCTCTCAGCCGTTGTGGAGGATCCGGAAGCGATCTGGTTGCGCCGGGTCTCGATCGACGACGTGAATCGGCGGCCAAGCCCATTGCCACACGCTGATCCCTGGCGTGCGGGAGAACCGGATCTGCCCGCGGGTGCCTTCGATATCGAGGCGCGACCAGGATTCGGCGGTGCGCGCCCGGTCCGTGCCGTGAGAGCGCAGTGCTTCGGCGAGGACGGTGATCGTGTCGTAGCCCTCGAATGCGACGAAGGAGGGTGCTTCGGACAGCCGCTCACGCAGGGCCGAATCGACGCGTACGCCGAGTGGGCCGAGGTGCTCGGGCAGGTAGCGCAGGAACGGGATCGCAGAGCCGTCGTCGCCCAGCAACGTCGCCCATTCGGCGAACTCCGGTTGCCCGGCCGGAGCACCGATCATGATCTCGGCGAGGCGCTGGTCGCGGCGTACGGACTTGACGATCGACACTGCCGGCTCCGGATGGCCGACCAGGAGCAGAAGGGCTGTCGCCCGGCTGTCGACGAGTTCGTCGCACATCACGGTGGGGGCGAGCGCGCGCGTGTCGAGTTCGATGACGGTGCCGCCGCGGGAAGCGAGGCAGTCCCGCAGAATGCCGACCCCGGACGCCCAGTAGACACCCGGTTCGGTTGCCACGGCGATTCGACCGTGGCCTGCGCCGAGGAGGAAGTCCGCGTAGATCCGCCAGCCGTTGGACTGTGCCGGGGCAAGGCGCGCGACCCATTGCGTCGGCTGTTCGGTGAGCGCGTCGAGAACCGCTGACGAGCAGAGGAACGGCAGTCCGAGGGCATCGGCCCTGGCAGCAGCGGCACGAGCGACGACGCTGTGGTACTCCCCCGCCAAGGCGGCCACGCCCAGGCGAGCCAGTTCGTCCACGGCCGCCGCGGCCCTCTGCGGATCAGCCGCGGTGTCCCGGACCACCAACTCGAGTGGTCTTCCGTCGATCCCGCCCGCCTGATTGACGTCGCGTACGGCCATCTCGAATCCAGCGAGCAGGTGTCGGCCTGCCTCGACCCAGCCGGGCCGGGTCAGCGGAACGAGCGCGCCGATCCGGATGGCGGCTGATGCGTCCACCCGCTTCGCTCCAGGCTTCGATGATGGCGTCGTCATGCCTCGGCGTCTCCCAAGTGGGCGATCCAGTCGCAGTTTGCCCGGATCACGGAATCAACGTCAGTGACGCCGAGCGTAGTTGAACCGTGATGACCAGGCACCCGTCCCAAGGATCCTCAGCAACCGACCGAGCATGGCGACCAGCAGCCCGGACGCAGCCTTGCCCGGCAACCGACATCAGTTCACGAGTCGTCCTCTTCAGTGGACCGTCGTCGATGAGTTGCGGGCCGAGTGGACGGTGCGGTGCGGCGGTTTCGGACGGCATGGCGTGCTCCGTACGGCAATTGACAGCTCGAACGCAGCACGTCAGAGTCCCGGGGTGAGCGAGACAAACGATCTGACGCCGGCCGAGGTGCGCGTATGGCAGGCCTTTCCGCGAGGCGAGTCCGTGGACTTTCGGGCCGCCGAGGACGAGGATCCGGCACTCGGCGACACCTGGGGCGCTGAGCGGACCGTACGGGCGAGTGTGCTGCGCGCGCTGCTGATCAAGGCTCCGCAGGAGGAGGGGGAAGTCGCCTCGCTCAAGATCGCGGGGGCGCGGATCACCGGCGTACTGAACCTGAAGTACGCGACGATCGACGCCGCCGTCCGGCTGAGTCACTGCCGGTTCGACGACGTCCCCGACCTGTACGGCGCCCAGCTGCGTCAGCTCAATCTGAGCAAGTCCGTTCTGCCGGGCCTGGCCTCGGCCACCATGCGGGTCGAGGGTGTGTTGCGGTTGACGGGTTGCCGAATGCGGGGGCCGGTGCGGCTCGGCGGGGCGCAGATCTCCGGGGCGCTGTTCATGGAGCAGGCGGAGTTCACGGCACCGGCCGACTCCGAGCCGGTGCTGCAGCTCAACCAGGCGGTGATCGGGGCCGACTTGTGGGCGCCGGAGATGCGCGCGCATGGACAGGTACGACTCACCGGCGCCTCCATCGCCGGGCGGATCAACGTTCAGGACGCCGAATTCGACGCGCCCGATGGCACCGCGGTGGACGCACAGAACCTCAACGTGGGAGCCCATGTTCGCGCGCGGTGCATCCGTACGCGGGGTCGGGTCGAGCTTCGAGGCTCGCGCATCACGGGCCGTCTCGACCTGCTCCACGCCCACCTGTCGCATCCAGGTGACACGGCATTGCGGGCGAGCAGTTGTGTCATCGGTGAACTCTGGCTGCGCGGTGGCGATCGCATCGAGGGAGCCCTGAATCTACGGCGTTCCCAGATAGAGATCCTGACCCTTGAACCGGAGATGCTGCCGGACCAGGTGTATCTCAGCAATCTCACCTACACCGTACTCGCCCCGCACGAGCCCGCCGAGAACCGCCTTCCGATGCTGGAGCGGGACGGTGAGCGGTATGAGCCGTACGGCTACGAGCAGTTGACGGCGGCCTATCGCCACGTCGGCGACGATGACGCGGCGCGGCTCGTCCAACTCGCCAAGCAGCGCCGCCGACGTGCCACTCTCACCTGGTACGGACGACTGTGGGGGTACGTCCAGGACGCCACCGTCGGCTACGGCTTCCGTCCGCTGCGCGCGGCCGTGTGGCTGCTGTCCCTGATGACCATCGGGTCGATCGCGTACGGCCTGGACCACCCACGCCCGATCAAGCCCGACGAGACACCTGACTTCAACCCCGTCTTCTACACCCTCGACCTGCTCCTGCCGGTCATCAACTTCGGCCAGGAGTCGGCATTCGCCCCCGACGGCTGGCACCAGTGGTTGTCGTACGCCCTGATCATCACCGGCTGGATCCTGGCGACCACGATCGTCGCCGGCGTGACCCGCACGGTCAACCGCCAATGACCCCGTCCGGGACCGGGCGATCCCTGCCGTGGTCATCCGGTCACGCTGGAGGAAGTACACGAGCGGCCTGTGGATTCACTCATCGCACAGGACGTGGCCCGATTCAGGTTGCGTGGCGTATGTCCTAGAGCTCTTCGGCCCGCGCTGCACCGGTGCCGGATTGCCGCCCTGCCCAGCATTCGAACTCCGCCTGCAAACACCTGACCGTACAGGCCCGATACCGGGCCCCTTCGGGGCCGGAGATGGCGCCCGTGAGCAGGTCTCGAAAGGGTGGCCCCGGACAAAGCCCACCCATATGGCTTCCGCGGTGAGTAGCATCCGGCAGCAACACACCCAGGCGAAGGAGAATCAGCTGCCATGGCCGACAACATTCAGATCGTGTACGCCGAGCGGTTCGCCGAGGACATCGAGAAGAACCGTTCCGAGCAGGAGGACATCGCCCGGCAACTCGCCGAACTCCAGTCACGGTTGGACCAGCTCAAGACGGACGAGAAGTGGCTGGCCGAGATGCTGGGAACAGTGCCACCGGCCGTGGATTCGACGCCCGAAGCCTCCGAGGTGACACCCGCAACTGTTGAGGCACCCCTCACCACCCCGTCGCCCGCCGAGCCGGACGTCGCCGTTCCGCAGCCCAGGCAGGAGAAGCCCAGGCAGGAGAAGGCCACCAGCAAGCCCGCCCAGAAGGCCGCGTCGAAGAAGCCCGTCGCCAAGACGCCGGTCGCGAAGAAGCCGGTCGCCAGGAAGACCGTCGCGAAGAAGGCCACTCCCGACAAGGCCGCATCGCCCCAGGCGTCCGTCGCGAAGAAGACCGACGAGCCTCCCCTGCGCAGTCTCATCGAAAGCATCCTGACCAAGCACGCTGGTGAGCCCCGCCTGGTCAGCGAGATCCGCACCGAACTCGTGGAGACATATCCCGAGCGCACGACATCTATCCAGGTCGTCCGCAACAACCTGGAAAGCCTGACGAAGAAGGGCATCGTCGCGAAGGGAACCCAGCAGGGCTCCGTGATGTACTCCAAGCCCGCACCCGCCGAAACTCCGGACGAGGAGAACGTGAAGGCTCCCACGAACGCCTAGCCATTCGGGCACGGCGCCCCAGGACCATCGTCGCAAGCGAAGCCCGCGGACCGCGGTGGTGTACGTTCGAGACGACCTCCCCGACTTCCTCATACCGAAAGTCGATCAGGACGCCGCATGCATGGCGGCCCTTCCGCTTTCAGCCACCACCGCGCGTACTCCTGAGCCACAGAAGCCCTCGCGCCGTCCGGTTCCTCGCCCCACAGACCGTTGTTCGGGCCGCACGGCCCGAATGCCCGATCGGGCCATGGGCGTAGGCGCCGGCGGTCACGAGGGTGGACGCACGGCTCGGCAGCGGCCGCGACGGCGCGGTCCGCCGCGGCGGCCCCGGCCCCACCCCGTCCCGGAGGATCGCGCGGCCGTTGCGGGAGCCCATTTCATCCGCCGTACATGGAACCGCCGTTCCCCTTCGCCTACTGTCGTGGGCATGGCAGCAGGAATCCTCACTGCGCGCCGTCACGTCGACCACGGGCGTGCGGCGAGCGCCCTCTGTACGGTCGCCCCGGCGCGCTGATCGCGCCCTCTCCCCCACGGGATCCCCACCTGGCGCTCCCCGCCTGACTCCCGTCTCTTCCCCTTCCGCATCGCGGCCGACGGCTCGTCCCACAGTCCGTCCGCTGCGCCCCCCTGTGCAGACGCACCCCGGAGGAATGGACATCATGAGCGAGAAACAACGCCCGCCGGTGAGCCGACGGGGCTTCCTCGGCGGCGCCGCCGCTGTGGCGGCCGCGACCGCTGTACCCGCCTTCGCGCAGATCGCCGGAGCCGGCCCCGCCGCTGCCGCCGGCCGTCCGAACATCCTGCTGATCGTCACCGACGACCAGCCCAAGCACACCGAGTGGGCCCTGCCCAAGGCCGTCGCCTGGCTCGCCGGCCAGGGCGTGAAGTTCACCAACGGCCACGTCACCACCCCGTTGTGCTCTCCCTCGCGCTCCAGCGTCTTCTCCGGCCGCCACGCCCACAACCACGGCGTGCGCAACAACAAGGCCTCGCTCTCGCTCGACCAGAGCACCACCGTGCAGAAGTACCTCAAGCAGGCGGGCTACCGCACCGGCCTGTTCGGCAAGTACCTCAACTCCTGGCCCCTGTCGGACAACCCGCCGCACTTCGAGGAGTTCGCCCTCCTCCAGCCCGGATACGTCGACGCCCAGTGGAACGTCAACGGAACCGTCCAGACGATCAACGGCTACACCACCACCATCGTCAAGAACCGCACGCTGAGCTTCCTCGACAAGGCCACCACGGATTCCCGGCCCTGGTTCGCGTACGTCACTCCCTACGCCTCCCACGGCCCGCGCACCCCCGAGGCGAAGTACGCCGGCGCTCCGGTCCCGGACTGGAACGGCCGCCCCTCCGTTCCCGAGAGCGACCGCAGCGACAAGCCAGCCTACATCAGGAACGCCACCGGCACGCTCGCCGAAGGCCGGACCATCCGCGCCGAGCAATTGCGCACGCTGCTCTCCGTCGACGACGCGGTGCAGGCCTTCAAGGACAAGCTCCAAGCCCTGGGGCAGCTGGACAACACCCTCGTCATCTACATCGGCGACAACGGCTTCAGCTGGGGGGATCACGGCTGGACCGCGAAGTCCGTGCCCTACCGCCCGGCGCACGAGGTGCCGTTCTACCTCTCCTGGCCGGCCGGCGGACTGGGCGCGGGAACCGTGGACAGCCGTATCGTCGCCAACATCGACATCGCGCCGACCATCCTTGATGCGGCGGGCATCACTCCGAGCGCTCCGCAGGACGGCAGGTCCCTGCTCTCCTCCCACAGCCGTGATCACCTGCTGGTGGAGTGGTGGAAGCAGGGCGCCGGTACCGGCGGGGCCCCGACGTGGTCCTCGTACGTGGCCAAGGACGAGCAGTACACGGAGTACTACGACCTGACGACCGACGGGAACGGCACGGTGTCCGGCACCGGCCAGGTGAAGTTCCGCGAGTACTACGACCTGGTGAACGATCCGTACCAGCTGACCAACAAGCTGTACCAGGCCACCCCGGCCCAGGAGCAGGCTCTCGGCATCCCCGCCCTGGCCGCCCAGCTCGCCGCCGACCGGGTGTCCTGACCCGCGCTCGGTATCGCTCGCCGTCACCCGTGTCGCCGGGCACGGGTGACGGCCGCCCATCGTTCCGACGGAGCCGTCATGCCCGAATGCTGCACCCCTGGTCACGCCCACGTCCCGGTAGTGACCCTCGCACCGCCCCGCCCCTCGCTCCAGTCCTCCCGGGTGGCTCGGCAGCTGCTCACCCTGCCGGGAGGGCGCTTTCTCATGGGCACCGACGACCCGGAGGGCTTCCCCGCGGACGCTGAGGGGCCGGTGCGCGAGGTGGCCGTGGAGCCCTTCCGTATCGCGGCCACGACCGTCACGAACGCCCAGTTCGCCACGTTCGTCAAGGCCACCGGACACGTCACCGAGGCCGAGCGCTTCGGCTTCTCCTTCACCTTCGGCGCGTTCCTCGCCGACTCGGTCGCCGACATCTCCCCGCCCGTGACGGCCGTCCCCTGGTGGCGGGCGGTGGAGGGAGCCGACTGGCGCCACCCCGAGGGGCCCGGCTCGCACATCACCGACCGTCAGAACCACCCCGTCGTCCACGTGTCCTGGAACGACGCCCAGGCCTACTGCGCCTGGTCGGGCACCCGCCTTCCCACCGAGGCCGAGTGGGAGTACGCGGCCCGCGGCGGACTGGAGCAGCGCCGCTACCCGTGGGGTGACGAGCTCACGCCCGGTGGCCGGCACATGTGCAACATCTGGCAGGGCGAGTTCCCCACCGTCAACACCGCGGCCGACGGCTACGTCGGAACGGCTCCCGTGAAGTCCTTCCGCCCCAACGGTTTCGGGCTCTACAACACGGTCGGCAACGTCTGGGAGTGGTGCGCGGACCGGTTCGGCGGCGAGGAGACCTCCCGGGCGATGCGGGGCGGCTCGTACCTGTGCCACGACTCCTACTGCAACCGCTACCGGGTGGCCGCCCGCAGCTCCAACACGCCCGACAGTTCGACCGGCAACATCGGGTTCCGAGTGGCCGCCGACCCCGCGTAGCGCCGTCCGCCCGCAAGGGCAGAGGCCGTTGCGGAGTGTTCCGCAACGGCCTCTGTCATGTGGGCACGGGAGATCGGCCCCAGGGTGAAGACGGGCCGGAGTCCGGGTCCCGAACCGTGCTTCCTCCGAAATTACTTGGCGCCGAGACCGGCGTCGGAGACCTCGGGCTTGCCGGCGGCCTTCAGGACCTTGTTGAGCAGCGTCAGGTCGTAGATGCCGTTGAGGTCGGGCTCCTTGAGCAGACCGGTCTTGACCGCGTAGTCGGCCTGCGTCTTCAGCGTGGCGGCCAGCGGGTCGTCGAGGATCTGGATGCTCGGCCACGCCGGGTCGATGACCGCGGCGCCGAGCTCCTTGCCGGTCTCGGCCTTCAGGGCGGCGTTGGCCGACGCCTTGGCCTTGTCCGGGTTGGCGTTGATCCACTCATTGGTCTTCACCGTGCCGCGCAGCACGGCTTCGACCACGTCCGGGTGCTCCTTCAGGAAGGTCTGCGACACGATGATGTTCGTGATCACGAACTTCTTGTCGGGCCACAGCGTGGACTCGTCGAGCAGCACCTTCCCGCCCTCGCTGACCAGCTTGGACGCGGTCGGCTCCGGCACCCAGGCACCGTCGATCGACCCGGACTTGTACGCGTTGGGGGTCACCTTGTTGTCGCTGCGGACCACGGAGACGTCGCCCTTGCCGCTCTCGGAGTCGACCTTCCAGCCCTTCTCCGAGATCCAGTTGAGGAACGCGACGTCCTGCGTGTTGCCCTTCTGCGGAGTGGCGATCTTCTTGCCCTTGAGGTCGTCGAGGGTCTTGATCTTGGCCGGGTTGACGACGAGCTTCACGCCGCCGGATGCGGAGCCGGAGATGATCCGCAGGTTCTTGCCCTTGGACTTCACGTAGCCGTTGATGGACGGGGAGGGGCCGATGAAGCCGATGTCGAGCGAGCCGCCGTTGAGCGCCTCGATCTCGGACGGGCCGGCGTTGAAGGTCTGCGGCTTGATCGTGGTGCCGCCGAGCTCCTTCTGGATCAGGCCTTCCTGGATGCCGACGAGGGCCGTGGCGTGGGTGAGGTTCGGGAAGTATCCGATGCGGACGGTGTCGGCGGAGAGCTTGTCGCCCTTGGCGGCCACCTCGGTCTTCTTGCTGTCGTCGGCCTGGGAGCCGTAACCGCAGGCGGTGAGCAGAAGGGGAAGCGCCGCAGTGACGGCGATGGTGCGCAGGGTGGTGAGCGGTCTTGCGGCAGACACGGAGGTGCCCTTTCACGGGACGGGATGGGTGTTCGGGGAGGTACGGAATCGCGCGACGCAGAGCCGTCGGCATGCGTTGCATTCGCCCTCCGCCGGCGGCGACGGGATCGCCGTCGTGGGCTGAGAGTCTGGTGTGCGCCGGATACGGCGGAGGTACATGTCGAGCTGCGGTCGATGCCACGCCGCGCCAGACGACTTGCGGTCCATGGAGATGCGGGGCGCCCGGCCGACGGAGGGCGGGGCGGCGAGCAGTGCAGGAGTGCGCTCTGCGGAGCCGGCTCTATGGCCAGGGTCAGACAGGCTGACAGATGGCGCTGGACGTACGGCCGAGGTCGATATGGCGGCGAGAGGTCAGAAGGGGAAGCGGACGGCGTGCGTTGTTCAGCGTTCGCATGGCCACCTCTCCCCATCCCTAGTTTTCCCACCTGGTTGGTAGGCATGGTGGCAGAGGGTGGCCTTTACCCCAAGAGGTCGACCATATTATGGACAGTTCCGTCTCGCCTTGCGAGAATCCGCTGGTGGCGACCTCGAAGCCCGTGGCCATCCGCCCTGCCAACGCGGGCAAGGTACGGTGCGGCAGGTACGGCGTCGGCCGGTGTCCGCCGCGTGCGGCCCTCGGCCGCCGGACAGGGACATCTGCCCGGCGGCCGAGGGGGTTCAGCCGGCCGCAGGCGTGTAGTGGGCGGCGTCGTCGCCCTCGATGACGTAGCTGAGGATGCCGTCGGCACCGGCCGGGACATCCCCCGCGACCGTCACCCGGTGCAGCAGTCGAGGCAGGTCGCCGTAGTCGTCGGGGGCGTAGTGCTGGGTGATGCGGTTGTCGAACAGGACGAGGTCGCCCGGCCGCCACGCCACGCGCACGATGTTCTCGGGGCGGGTGACGTACGCCTGGAAGATGCGCAGCAGGTCGCGGGAGTCGGAGGGACCGAGGCCGATGATGCTCTGGGCGAAGCCTCCGATGAACAGCCCGCGCTCCCCGGTCTCGGGGTGGACCCGGACGACCGGGTGGGCGGTGCGGTACTTCCGGGAGACGAACCGCTTGCGGTGCTCGGCAGCCTTCTCGCTCCTCGGGGCCGCGTAGTCGTAGTCGTTGGTGTGCACCGCCCACAGCTTGTCGGCCAGCTCGCGCAGCGGCTCGGGCAGATCCCGGTACGCGGCACCCGCGTTGGCGATGAGGGTGTTGCCGCCGTAGGGCGGGACCACGATGCTGCGCAGCGTGGACGCCTTCGGCGGCGTACGGACGAAGGTGACGTCCGTGTGCCAGTGGTTGGCGCGGATGCCCTCGTCGCCGTCGACGGGCAGGATCTGGGGCCGGCCGTCGACGGACGGCACGGTGGGGTGCGCGGTGGTCAGCTCGCCGAAGAGGGAGGCGAAGCGGAGCTGGCCCGCGTCGTCGAGCTGCTGGTCCCGGAAGACGAGCGCCTTGTGTTCCAGGAGCGCGGAGTTGATCTCGGTGACGACGGCGGGGTCGAGTTCGGCGCCGAGGTCCACGCCGAGGATCTCCGCGCCGATGCGGCCGCCGATCCTGCGGATGTCGAAGCCGGTGCTGGTGGTCATGTGCGGGGTTCCCTTCGGGAGGTGATCAGGAGGTGATGGGCAGTGAGGCGCCCTTGGCCCCTGGGGGGCCGAGGGAAGGGCCGACGGCTCGCAGCGCGCCGGGCGTGCGCCCTCGCCCCCAGCCGATGTGCCGGCGATAGCTGCCGAGCAGGCCGGTACGGGCCAGGTGCTCCTCGTCGCGGGCGGTGGGGTCGTCGGGAAGCGGGCGGGTCTGGGGCGCGACGTACAGCGCGTCGGCCGGGCAGTTCGCCTCGCACTGGAAGCAGGTCTGGCAGTCGTCGCGGCGGGCGAGCACCGGGATGCCGTCCGCACCCCGGTCGAACACGTCGGTGGGGCAGACCTCGATGCACTTGTCGCAGGTGATACAGCGTTCCGCCGAGACCAGTTCGATCACGAAGCCACCTCCATGGGTACGTCCGCTGTGGTCGTCAGGGGCTCGGGCCGGGTCCACACCCGGTCGAGGCCGCCCGTGACGATGCGGTGGTGCTGCCGGGGATCCTGCGTCGGGAAGTCGAGTCGCTTGGCCATGCCGCGGGTCTCGGTGCGGGCCAGCGCCGCGGCGTACATCCAGCGGGCGTGCGCCGCCATCGCCGACGCCTGCCGGGCCCGCACCACGTCCCCGCCCTCGGCATGCAGCGTGGCGCGCAGGTCCTGCCAGACGCTGTCGAGCACCCGCAGGGAGGCGGTGAGCTGCTCGCCGTGGCGCAGATAGTTCTTCTCGTACGGCAGCACTTGGGCCTGGACCGCGGTGATGACGTCCCGGAATCCGTCGGCGGGGCCGGGGGTGCCGGTCGGCCTGAGCCCGGCTCCGCCCGCGGCCGCGAGGCGCCTCGTACCGGCGCGGACGCCGAGCGAGCGGGCGTGGCGGGCCGCGCCTTGACCTGCCCACGTGCCGGAGGAGATGGCCCACGCGGCGTTGTGGCTGCCACCGCCGGTGAAGCCACCACAGATCAGCTCACGGGTGGCGGCGTCCCCGGCCGCGTACAGCCCCGGGACGGTGGTGGAGCAGTCGTCGCCGGCGATGCGGATGCCGCCGGTGCCGCGCACGGTGCCCTCGGCGAGCAGGGTGACGGCGAAACGCTGCGTGAAGGGGTCGATGCCGAGCCGGTCGAAGGTGAGGAAGAAGTTCGGCTGCGCCAGCCGCATCGCCTGCCGGGCGGCCGGGTCCGCCCGGTCCAGGCGGCAGTACACCTTCTCGCTGAGCAGTGTCCTCGCGATCACGGAGCGGCCGCCCTGGCTGGCCGCGCCTTCCAGGACCGTGTCGTCCTCGCGGTAGAAGGTCGCGAAGGAGTAGAACGCGGTCTTGGTGACGGAGGTGCCCTCGGGCGCGATGCCGTAGGCGTTGGAGAACTCCATGCCGGACAGTTCCGCGCCCGCTTCGGCGGCGAACAGGGCGCCGTCGCCGGTGTTGACGTTGCAGCCCAGCGCACCGCTGAGGAATGCGCAGCCGCCGGTGGCCAGAACGACCGCTCCGGCGCGCACCCGGTACGGCCGCCCGGCCTGACGCTGGTGACCCCCGGCTCCGGCGACTGCCCCGGAGGGGTCGGTGAGCAGCTCGGTGACCGGGCTGTGGTCGAGGATGCGTGCCCCGGCCCGCTGGACGCGGATCCGCATCCTGCGCATGTACTCCGGCCCCTGCAGGCCGTTCCTGAGCTGCCTTCCGTCCGGCCCTGCCGGGAAGGGATAGCGTCCGGCCGTCGCCAGCTCGTTCATCCCTGCGTACGTCTGGTCCAGCACCCGTGCCATCCAGCGCCGGTCGGCGAGAAACCCGCCCAGCGCCTCCCGGCTCGCCATGGCGGCCTCGCGCGCGGCGGTCTCCGGCGGGACGTACCAGACCCCGGTACCACTGGAGGCGGTGGCACCGCTCGTGCCGCAGTAGCCCTTGTCGGCGAGGATCACGTCCGCGCCGGCCTGGGCCGCCTTGAGCGCGGCCCACGTCGCCGCGGGGCCGCCGCCGACCACCAGGACGTCCGTGGTGAGTTCGAGCCCGGTCATGCGGGCCGTCCCTCTGCAGCGGCCGCCGACGCCAGCCGGTTGGCGGGGCGCGTCAGGCCGTAGTGTTCGCGCAGGGTGCGGCCGGTGTACTCGGTGCGGAACAGGCCGCGGCGCTGCAGGATCGGTACGACGTGGTCGACGAAGTCCTCCAGGCCGCCCGGCAGATGGGGCGGCATGATGTTGAAGCCGTCGGCGGCACCGTGGGTGAACCACTCCTGGATCTGGTCGGCTATCTGCTCGGGGGTGCCGGCGAGCACCCGGTGGCCGCGGCCGGCACCGAGGCGGGCGATGAGCTCACGCAGGGTGAGGCCGTCGCGGCGGCCCAGTTCGGCGACCAGCGTGAAGCGGCTCTTGTTGCCGTTGATGTCCCGCTCCTCGGGCAGCTCGGGCAGTGGCCCGTCCAGCGGCAGCCCTGTCAGATCGGTGCCGAGCATCCCGGACAGCTGGGCGAGTCCGTACTCGGGGATCTGCAGCTCCGTGAGCTCCCGCTCCAGCTCGCGTGCCTCGGCCTCGGTCGAGCCGATGACGGGGGCGATACCGGGAAGTACGAGCAGCTGGTCCTCGGCACGGCCGTGGCGCGCGAGCCGGGACTTGAGGTCCTTGTAGAAGGCCTGGCCGTCCGCCAGGGTCTGCTGGGCGGTGAACACCGCCTCGGCGTACTGGGCGGCGAACTCCTTGCCGTCCTCCGACGAACCGGCCTGGACCAGCAGTGGATGGCCCTGCGGGCTGCGCGGAACGTTCAGCGGACCCTGCACCCCGAAGTACTCCCCGCGGTGATTGATCTCCCGCACCCGGTCGGTGTCCGCGTAGACACCGCGCTCGCGGTCGAGCAGGATCGCGTCGTCCTCCCAGCTGTCCCACAGTTTCGTGGCGACGTCGACGAACTCCCGAGCCCGCTCGTAGCGCAGCCGGTGCTCCAGGTGCTCGTCCTGGCCGAAGTTGCGGGCCTCGTTCACGGTGCCGGAGGTGACGATGTTCCAGCCGGCCCGGCCGCCGCTGATGTGGTCCAGAGAGGCGAACTTGCGGGCGGTGTGGAAGGGCTCGTTGAAGGTGGTGGAGACGGTGGCGATCAGTCCGACGTGCTCGGTGACCGCCGCCAGCGCGGACAGCAGGGTGAGCGGTTCGAAGCCGCCGACCGTGTTGTACCGGGCGTTCCCCCACAGGGCGAGACCGTCGGCGAGGAAGACCGAGTCGAGCAGACCGCGCTCTGCGGTCTGGGCGAGCTGCTGGAAGTAGCGGAGATCGGTGACCCTCTCCGGCTGGGTACGGGGGTGGCGCCAGGCGGCGTCGTGATGGCCGGCGTTCATCAGAAACGCGTTGAGATGCAGTCGGCGTGGGCTGGTCGCGGTCATGGGCTTCCTCGGATCCGGGGCGGTGGGACGATCGGGGGCAGCGAGGCCGGAGGGCGGCGGGATCAGTCGGGTTGCGGTTCAGTCGTCGCGGGATCAGTCGTCGGCGGACACGCGCCAGGAGCTGAGCCGGCGTTCCACGGCCACCAGGAGCTGGTTGAAGGTCACGCCGATGGCGGAGATCGTGATGATGCCCGCGTACATCTGCGGGATCGCGAAGTTGAACTGCGAGGCGTTGATCAGATAGCCGAGCCCCGCCTTCGCCCCGATCATCTCGGCGGCGACCAGCACCAGGATCGACACAGCCCCGGCCAGCCGGACGCCCGTGAACATCACCGGCACGGCGGACGGCAGGATGACCTTCTGGAACAGACGCGGCGTGGACAGGTCCATCGACTTCGCGAGCTTCAGCAGCGTGGGGTCGACATGGCGGACGGCGCTGATCGTGTTGAGCAGGATCGGCCAGGTGCACGCGTACACCACGATGGAGATCTTCGAGGTCTCCCCGATGCCCAGCAGCAGGACGAAGACCGGGAGCAGGGCCAGCGCCGCGGTGTTGCGGAACACCTCCAGCAGCGGACCGAGCAGAGCGGCCACAGGCCGGTACCAGCCGATCAGCAGACCGAGAGGTACGGCGACGGCCAGGGCCAGACCGAATCCGCTGAACGAGCGCACCAGGCTGGCGTAGGTGTTGTCGGCGAGCTGACCGTCGGCCGCCAGCTCCCACCAGGCGGCGGCGACCTCGCTGAACGGCGGCAGGAAGGTCCGATCGACCAGTCCGAGCCGCGGCGCGGTCTCCCACAGCACCAGCAGAGCCACGATCGCCGCGGACTTGGTGGCCCCGGCCGCCAGGAGGGACAGCAGTCGGTGGGCCGCCCGGTGGACGCGGGCCCTCCGATCGAGGGCCCGGCGCGGCTTCGTGGAGGGTGCCGACGGTGGCGCCGTCGAGGGGAGGGAGGGGGTGTGGATGTCCTCGGCGAGGCTCGCCGGTCCCGGTGAGTGATTCACTTCGGTGGACGTGCCGGTCGTGAGGCTCATACGGAAGCCTCCTCCTTCTCCAACTGCTGAGCTCTGGCCACTTCGTCGTGGAGCAGCGACCAGATCTCGTGCCGGTGGTGTGCGAACTCGGGGCTGGAACGGATGTCGTCGGTGCTGGTACGGGAGTCGAGGGCGACCGGCACGATCTGCTTGATGCGGCCCGGCCTTGACGTCATGACGGCGACGCGCTGCCCCAGGTAGACGGCTTCGTCGATGCTGTGCGTGATGAAGACGACGGTCTTTCCGGTGCGCTGCCAGATGCGGAGCAGTTCGTCCTGCAACGACTCACGGGTCTGGGCGTCCAGCGCGGCGAACGGCTCGTCCATGAGCAGCACGTCCGGGTCGTAGGCGAGGCTGCGGGCGATCGCCACCCGCTGCCGCATCCCGCCCGACAGCTCATGCGGATGCCGGCTCTCGAACCCGGACAGGCCGACCAGGTCCAGGAACTCCCGGGCCCGCGCGGCCCGTTCGCGGCGTGGCATGCCGATGGCCTCCAGGCCGAACTCGACATTTCCCTGTGCTGTGCGCCAGGGCAGCAGGGCGTACTGCTGGAAGACGATGCCGCGGTTCAGGCCGGGACCGGTGACGGGTGCGCCGTCCAGCAGGATCTGTCCGCCGGTGGGCCGGGCAAGGCCGCCGAGGAGATCCAGCAGTGTCGACTTGCCGCAGCCGCTGGGGCCGACCAGGGCGACGAACTCGCCCGCCGCTATCTCCAGGTCGATGCCGTCGACGGCCGTGAACTCCCTGGACTTCCGTGTTCCCGAACCTCCCTTCGCCGTCGAGCCCTTGACCTTGAAGACCTTCCGGACGCCCTCGAACACGATCTTGGGTGTGGTGGATGCCGGCATGGGATCAGCTCCCGCTCTTCGAGGCGGAGGAGGACGGTGAGGCAGGCGCTGCGCCGCCCCCACCGGCGGTGTTGAACTCATTGGTGTAGAGGTCGCCCAAGGTGACCTGGCCCTTCCGGATGTCGCCGCGCGCGCCCAACCAGTCGATCCAGAGCTGGAGTTCCTTGCCGGTGATCCGGCCTGCCGTCTCGGCGACGCCGTAGGACCGCCAGTACTTCAGAGGTGCCGTGTCCTCGTTGCGTCCGCGCTTCTTCACGATCTCCGTCATCCGGGCGATGACCTCCGCGTGCGGAGTGCTGCGCGACCACTCGATGGCCCGCCCCACCGCGGTGGCGAACGTCCGGGCCGTGTCGGGGTTCTGCTTGAGGAAGCGGTCCGTCATCACGTAGGTGCCGGCGCTGAAGGCGCCGAGCAGTTCGAAGTCCGTGAAGAGCGGCCGGATTCCTCCGGTCTCGAGGGCCTTGTCGCGCAGAATGCCGCCGAGTACGGCCACGTCGATCTGCTTCTGGCGCAGCGACTGCTCGGTGTTCACCGGAGGCACCACCAGAGACTCGACCTTGTCGATGTCCGCCCGGGGCAGACCGCCTCGCTGGAGATAGATGTCGAGCATGGCCTCCGCGTGTGCTCCGAGGGTGTTCATCCCGACCTTCTTGCCGGTCAGATCGCGGGCGGAGCGGATCGGGCTGTCCTCGAGGACGTAGTAGCCGTTGTAGGCGTGCTTGTCGGAGCCGTAGTAGCTGATGACAGCCTTGATGGGGGCCTTGTTCGCGGCCAGTTTGACGACCGCGCCGTTGAAGGCACCGCCGAAGTCCGTCTGCCCGGTGGCCGCGGACTGGATGTCCTGCGGCCCGCTGATCGTGTTGCCGACCCACTCCAGCTTCACGTCCTCCAGATAGCCGAGGTCCTCGGCCAGCTCCGGCAACGTGACCTGTCCTGCCCAGCCCTGATACCGCAGCGTCCGGGTCTGGCCCTTGCCGGCGGCGCCTGTCGCAGTCGTGCCGCAACCGACCGCGACCGCGGAGAGACCGAGCAGAGTGAGGAACTGTCGTCGGGTCGACGCCGTCGTAGTCATGGAAATCCTGTTCACATTCGATGGGGCGGCTGGAGTGTGTTTCTACGGAGTTCTTCTGCTGCGATTCTTTGCTCAGACTCTTTGCCGAGTTCTTTTACGTAAGCTGCGAGAATCGTCATCGAGCAGGGCTGGCCCTGGGCAGCCTGGTCAGAAATGGGCGCCAGGATTTCGGGACAGTGCATGGAAAGCACCGGACGACGGAAAGGAACCTCACCTGAAATGTCGGCGAGGAGTCCGGTCAGCTACCGCAGTGGCGCGGCACAGCAATCCACAGCGCAGAGAGCAGGAAGAAGGCGGCTTTCGGCCGACTTATCGACCGACGGAACAGATGGCGCCGGCTTGACGTCGCAGTTCGACGTGGAGCCGCGCGGCGAGGTTCTCGTACGTGCTCATGGCCAAGAGGCTTGCAGCGAAAACCGGACACGTCAATGTCTCTTCCCGCTGCGTCTCGCATATTGAATCTCGTGACATACGCGCGAAGTGCGGCGTTCACAAATTGCCTGACGCGGGGCGCTGGGAGCACGCTTCATACGACGGGCCGCCCACAGCCCCGCCGCTTCGGAGGCCCGCGGGCGAAGCCGGGGAGCACGCGGGCAAGGGCCCCCGGAGTCGCCAAGGCTCACGACGCAGCCGGTGCTCCCTCAAGAAGCGGGAGGCACGGGGCGCTCGCCCGGGAGGTGCGTCGGTCGTTCGGCCTCGGCTACGCCTTGGCGCACAGGTACGGACGGGCGAGCAGCAGCCCCGTGCCGGTCATGGCGATGCCGAGGTAGACCGGCGCGAGGTGGATGAAGTCCGTGTAGTGGATCGCGCCGTGCACCACGACAGCGGGCAGGAAGCCGGCCGCCGCCGCCACGCCCAGGGTCCAGAACACCCAGGCCTCGCCCCGCCGCCAGCCCCACGCGCTCAGCAGAAGGATCGCCACCGCGGCGGACATCAGGGCGCCGCCGAACCCCGCACGGTCGTGCGCGACGAACGGCACGAGCCGGGGATTGACGGACTCCAGCATCTGCGTGCTGGTGCCCAGGAAGGTCAGATCGGTCGGCACGAAGACACCGGTCAGACCGACCAGCGAGATCACCGCCCCGCCGGCGAACAGCCCCGCTCCCGTGACGATCAGCATCAACTGGCCCACCAGCGCGCGTCGGCGCTCGCGCTCCGGGCCCTCGGGCGCCAGACGCCACCGCGGTACGCGCCCGGTCCGACGGACCGCGGCCACGAACATCGGGAACAACACGACCGTGGTGGCCGTGTGCAGGGGCTCCACGAAACCGGTGACCAGGAAGTAGAACAAGGTGGGGAAACCGATCGCCCCCGAAAGCAGATACACCTCGCGAGCCCAGGGCCAGCCACGTCTGATCCCGCCCACCGCAAGGCCTGTGTAGAGGGCGCCGATCGCCACCATCGTGCCGGCCATGGTGATCCGGTCATGCTGGAGGAAGTGGACGAGGTGGTGGTTGGCGGCATGCAGTTCGTGCAGCGTCATACCGAGGTAGTCGCGGTCGTACCAGAGCAGTACCGGGCCCAGTGTGATCGCCGCGGCGCCGAGGCCGGCGCCCGTCATACCGAGCCCGACGAGCAGCGCCCACCACCAGGCGGGCCAGCGCCGGGGATCGCGGCCGACATCCCTGAGCACCGGAGCGGGCGCGGTGGGCGTGGCGGCCTCGGTGACCCGTGCGAACCAGCCCGGTCCGGCCTCGACGAGCACCCCGGGCCGGGCGAGCACGACAGCGCCCGCTTCCACGACCGCGGCGGCGGCGGTGACCGATGGGTCGGACACATGGACCACATGCGGGTCGTCGCTGCTGGTGAACCCGTCGACATGAGCCTTGAGGGCTTCCTCGGCCTGCGGATCGCAAGCGCGGACGACCAGGGGGATCGAGCGGCCGGCGGCGGCCTCGCGTACGGTCTCCACGTCGGCCGCCGAGACGGGCGACACCTCGACGACACCGGCACCCAGCGGGGCCATGGCGCGGACCGCCTCACGGGCGAGCGAGGGCGGGACGGATATACCGATGCGAACGCGCACCGGCACGCCCGCGATCTCACCGGCAAGGCTCTTGGGCGGATGACGGTGGCCGAACCCGCGGGCGATCAGCCGCGCGCCGGCGGGACGCGAGCCGATCCAGGCCAGCAGACGCAGTGCCGATCGCTGCGAACGGCGCCGGCCGAGGACGGCAGCGGCCGCGCCGCGCAGCGGGTGATACGTCCAGTCCGGCATCAGTGGCTCTCACTCTTCGTCGCGGCCGACGGGGCACCGGGGGCGGTCCAGCCGAGCACCGGCGTCATGGAACGCAGCGTCGCCCGCGTCGGCATCAACCGTGCGGCAGTGTCGCGCAGCAGCACGGCAGGCGGCCACGACAGCTGGCCGACAGTGCCGAGCCGGGCGGAGCGGCGCGTGATGGCCCGGGTCCGCGGGCGGCGCAGCCGGTCGTACGAACGGAGCGCGGCCGCCACGTCCGGCGCGCCGTCGAGGCAGTGGGCGAGGGTGACCGCGTCCTCCAGCGCCTGGCACGCGCCCTGGCCCAGATTCGGGGTCATGGCATGGGCGGCATCGCCCAGAAGCGCGACCCGGCCGCAGGCGAAGGAGGCCAGCGGCGGCAGGTCGTAGAGGTCGTGCCGTAGCACCGCGTCCACGGGCACGGCAGCCAGCAGAGCCGGAACGGGGTCCGGCCACGACCCGAACCGGCGCACCAGCTCGGCGTACTCGGACGCGGACGAGCCTGAGGCCCCTCCCGCCGGCAGCGACGCGGTCGCGAAGCAGTACATCCGCCCGCCCGGCAGCGCCGTGTAGCCGAACCGCTCCCCACGGCCCCAGATTGCCGCGCCCTCCGCGGGTGGCTCGGCCAGGGACTCGGTGATCATGCGCCAGGCGGTGTATCCGGCATACCGCGGACCGGCCGCCTCCGGCCACACAGTGCGGCGGACCACACTGCGCAGCCCGTCCGCGCCGACGATGAGTTCGGGTCGCGACTCACCCCCGCGGTGATCCACGACCAAGCCCTGTCCGTCGTCGCGGACCGCGTACACCTCGCTGCCCGACCGCAGGCTGTCGGCGGGCAGCGCCTCGGTGAGCGCCCGCAACAGATCCGCGCGATGCAGGACCACCAAGGGGTGGCCGAAACGGCGCGTCAGCTCCGCGTTGTCCGTACGCGACAGCCAACGGCCCTGGCGGTCGCGTACGCCGCCGCCGGCCTCGACCGCGCCCCGTGCCCGGACTTCCCCGGCCAGGCCGAGCGCCTCGAGCGCATGCAGCGCATTCGGCCACAGGGAGATGCCGGCGCCGATCTCGGTGAACGCCGGGGCCCGTTCAAGCACCTCGACGTGCCAGCCCCGGCGGTGCAGGGCGACGGCCGCCGCGAGGCCGCCGATCCCGCCGCCGACGATGGTCGCGGCGCGCTGCGGCATGAGTCCTCGCTTGGGTTCGGGGGCGCCGCCCCCCGGTCAGGCGGCCATCGATCCGGTGCCCGAGCGGCACGCGACGATGGCGCACGTCCGGCTGAGCAGCGCCTCATAGCAACATGCCAACAGATACCTGTCAACGCGCCACCCGCGTGGACCGGAGATCCCAGGACACTGCCTGCCGGGCAGGCCATGGCCCCTGTGCAGCGGACCGACGCCGGAAGGGGGATCAAGGTCGAAATCCGTGCAGGCACGGCCCCCAGGTCGGCCTTGCCGGGCATCCGGTGTCGAGTGCGTGCGGTTCACGAGCCACGGTGAGCGACAGGTCGCACAAAATCGGGTGACTCCTGCAAGCCGGCTCCGCGATCATCGACCGATGGCCACAGAACCTGACGTCCTCAGCCTGCGCATCGTCTGCCCACCGCCCGGCCAGGGTGCGGTGGAGGTCCGCCCGATCGTCAGTGGCCGGGATCTGCTGGCCGACGTGTTCCCTCGTGGAACGGGTGTGAGCCCCCGGTATCTGTTGACCCCGGACGGGCTGCTGCATGCCACTGCGACACCCCGCGAGATTCGGCTCGCCGGGGCCGGGTGTGGTGAGGAGTGGTGCTGTGGTGCTCTCTACGCGACTGTCAGGCGCGAGGGGGAGCACGTGGTCTGGGCGGGCTGGCACGACCCGGCCGATCAGGGTGTCGACCTGCCGGAGCTCCGGTTCGCCGCCGATCAGTACGAGGACGAGGTCCATCGAGCTGAAGAGGACCGCCGTTGGGAATGGCCTGCCGGAGCGGTCGCGCGAATGCTGGAGGCGAGGCTGCGAGGACACGAAGCCTGGCTGTCCGGGTGGAAGTGCGAGTTGGAAGGCGTCTGGGCCTCCCGCACCGAGCCCGATCGGATCCACGTCGTCCTGATCCATCCCTGCATCCGGGCCGAGGCTGACCGACCCTGGCTCCAGTTCGGAATGAC
Organism: Streptomyces sp. NPDC059567; assembly: GCF_042735655.1. Classification (NCBI taxonomy): domain Bacteria; kingdom Bacillati; phylum Actinomycetota; class Actinomycetes; order Kitasatosporales; family Streptomycetaceae; genus Streptomyces; species Streptomyces sp. NPDC059567. The sequence goes on from NZ_JBHWBS010000009.1 coordinate 40,033, forward strand.
CCTGCCCATCTCTGCGGACGTCGACGCGGCAGAGCAGGCCGAGCGTCTTGAGGCTCGTCTCACCGCAGGCGATCCCCGTGCCACCGCCGAGGTCTGGGGAGGCTCCCATGACGCCGAGCGACTCGGGTACCCGTGGCCGCCGGTCCACCCATCGGGCACGTGAGCAGGAGGGGCGGCGAAGTGTCGAAGACACGGTCGGCGCAGCTCTCCACCACCGGTCCCCGCCTCGCCTAGAACCGATCAGCCCCGTTCCGCGTCCTTCTCGCAGAGTCATCTCCGGCCGGCCGGTGCGGAGCATCGCCGGCCCTGGAGGGCATCATCGCCACGTTCACCCCTGACCGTCCTGCCGAGACCGCACGGCCTCGCCGGAGGGCCCGCATCGGCTGGGCACTGCTGGGCGTCGTGGCGGGTGTCCTGCTGACCGTCGTGGTCATGACGGTTCTGTGGTGGCCGCGGACGGAGGTGACGTACCGGAGCAGTGCTCCCTCATCGGTGGTCTACGACGACCAGTCACCGCACTTCCTGGGGCTGGTACACAGATACACCCTGTCCGGGGAGCACTCCTACAGGATGGTGATCAGCAGGAGTCCCGGTGAGGCCTACGGACACTGGCTGGACGTCGACGCTGCTCTGGCCACGAAGGGGATCGAATCCACCACATGGACGGAGTCGGGGGTACGTGTCCGCTTCCTGACCGGTCACGAGGTCTTCGTCCCCGCCCGTTTCTTCCTGTTCGGCAGGTAGCACGGAGGGGCCGGCACGGCGCGGAGGGACCGAGGAGGCCTGGAGAGGGGCACCACTGCATCCGCGACCGCCGGCCCACAAGAGAGAACCACCACGGAACCATCGACTCGAGTCACTGACCGTGGGCCGGCATGTCCCAGGATCGGGGTCGGGTGAGTGCCTGCCACTCGTCCCGGAGAAGGGCGAGCACCTCGACGTCGTAACGGCGCCCTCGGTGCAGGCACGCGGAGCGGCGCACCCCTTCCCGGACGAACCCCGCCCTGGTCAGGACGCCGAGGGCCGCGCTGTTGGTGGCGTGGGTGACGGCTTGGACGCGGTGCATCGGCAGTTCGCCGAAGGCCAGGTCGACCAGCGCGTCCACCGCGTCCACGCCGTACCCCTGTCCCCGGTGGCCGGGGTCGAGCATCAGCATGATCTCGGCCGTTCCGTCGACCAAGTCCTGGTCGATCAGGGCGATGTGGCCGATCGGCGTGCCATCGGGAAGCAGGACGAGGAAGTCGTCGCGGTCGTTGTCGTCGCGGTCGCGCTCGATGCGCTCGCGCACGGCGGAGAGGGAGCGTGGCCACATGCCGATCTCATGGGCGGCCACGGGGTCGGCACGCCAGGAATTGACCAGCTCCGCGTCGTCGACGTCGAGCGGTGAGAAGGCGACGCCCCTGCCCCGCCAGCAAACCTCCCGGAGCGACCCGGCCTCGCCGCTCTCCTTCTCGACATGTCCCGTCACAGCCGCTGCCGCTTCCTCGATCATGGGCGGATGCTACGCGCCCACAGGACCGGTGAACCATGCAATTCCGTTCCCCGGACGGCCCCATACGGGCAGGAGCAGCGCGGCGCACCTCCAGAGTCCACGTGCGGACACACCTGCCGGCGTTCTGGGTACGGCGACGGCGCGGAGTTGAGTACGAGCGCTCAACCCGGCGTTCCTCCCGACGTCCACGATGGGAGTCATCGTCGACACGAAGGAGGCGCCAGATGCTCAGCCGCATCGCCGACGTCCTGGTACCCGCAGTAGGGCGCCTCGGCGTGACCGTGAGCACCCGAGCCGAACTGGCGCCGGGCAGCATCATCGCCGCGAACCACACCTCGCTCGCCGACCCCGCGATCGTGCTCGCCGCACTCCGCCGGCTCGGCGTCTCGCCCGTGGTCATGGCCGCCGCGGGTCTGTGGCGCATCCCCTTGCTCGGCCAGGCGCTGGCCCGCGAAGGCCACATCCCCGTGATCCGCAACGACCGCCGTGCCTCGGACGCCCTCGAACTCGCCGCGAAGACCCTTGAACAGGGACGCCTCGTCCTCATCTACGCCGAGGGTGGCCTCCCCCACCGCGCCGACGCCGGCGAAGCACCTCCCGGTGCCTTCCGCAGCGGGCTCTCGCGTCTCGCGCACCGCACCGGCGCGCCCGTCGTCCCGGTGGGTCAGGCCGGTGCCCGCCGTGTCACCTCGGGCAACACGGCGAAGCAGCTCGCCGGAGTGGCCACCGCGCCGCTACGCCGACCGGGACTGCACGTCCACGTGGACGCACCGCTCACGCTGACCGGGGACAGCGCGGCGCGCACGGCACAGGCCCACACCGCGGTGACGGCGGCATGGAGAACCGCGGCCGACCACCTGGGGTGATCCTCTCGCTCCGGCAGATGCACTTGGCCGCTGGACACCTACCGCGAGCCGAGGAACTCGATCGCCCGCTGAGTAAGGAGCTTGGCAGCGTCCGGGTCGTAGGACGGCAGCGAATTGTCCGCGAACAGGTGCTGGTCTCCGGGATACAGGAACATCTCCGCGTCAGGGCAGTCGGAGACGAGGGCGCGGGCGGCGTCGATGTCCTCGGCGAAGAACGGATCGGCTTCCTTCGCATGCACCTGCACCGGCACACTGTCAGGCCATGCCACACCGAACTCCGACACGGGGATGCAGGCGTGGACCAGGAGCGCGCCCCGCGCGCCCGCCCGCGTCTGCGCCAGCTTCTGGGCGGGCAGCACGCCGAGCGAGAAGCCGACGTAAACGGCATCCCGCGGCAGCAGTTCGGCCGCGCGGACACCGCGCTCGGTGATCTCGCCGAAGCCGATCTGCTCGACGTAGCCGAGGCCCTCCTCGGAGGAGCCGAAGATCCGCCCGTCGAAGAGGTCAGGCGTGTGGACGGTGTGGCCGGCCACACGGAGCTCGTCGGCGAAAGCGGCGACTCCGGGGGTCAGCCCCTGCACGTGATGGAACAGTACGACCTCTGCCATGCCCGAACCCCTTGCTTGCCGGTAGCCAATGATCCGGAAGTTTAGAATAATCGAGAAGTGTCGAACAATACCCGCCTCCCCGACTACGACCTCGCCGACGTCACGGAGGTGACAGCACCGGCTCAACTCCGTGCGCTCGCCAACCCGTTGCGCAATGCCATCCTCGAACTGCTCCTCGAACGGGCCGCGACGGTGAGTGAACTGGCTGCCGCACTCGGCCGCCCGAAGAGCACCGTCGCGCACCATGTGAATGTCCTGGTGGATGCCCGGCTGATGAAGGTGGTGCGGACCCGCCGGGTGCGGGCCATCGACGAGCGCCGCTACGGCCGCACCGCGCGCATCGTCCGCGTCGGCACGGTCAGCCCCACCGACGGGGCCGAGGCGCCCTACTGCAACAACGATCTCGCCACGGCGGCGGCCGAGTCGGCCTCCGCACATCAGGCAGATCAACTCTCCTCGATCGTGCGGCACGTGCGGATCCCCCGGGAGCAGGCCCGTGAGTTCTGGACGCGGGTCCTGGAGCTCGCCGACGACTACGCGCAGCTCCCGCGCGCAGGCGATGTGGTGTACGGCTTCGCAGCCGGGCTCTACCCGACCGACTATCCGGCGCTGCCGGAGGCTGAATCTGCCGCAACGGACGCGGACTGACCTTTACGGCAGGTCATGGCATCCCCAACCACGACCTACACCACCCGATCCTTCACCGCCCGAACCTTCACCACACTCACCCCGACAGCCCGCCACCTCGCGTAATCCGTCGGGCAGGCCCTAGAACGCCTCCGCCCGCGTTCGGTCACCAGGGCCAGGGTCCGGGCCCGGGCGCCGACTTGGAGGAGTGGCGGCCCGTCGCCGTAGGCCGGTACTGCCCAGCCGGCCCAGGAGGAAGGCGACGGGTATCGACACGAGGACGACCGTCTGGAGCGGGAACCAGTCGACGTGCCAGTCCGGGAAGAGGGCCAAGGGGTTGCCGGAGAAGACCGGGCCGGACAACTGCAGCCCGACGGCGCTGCCCAGACCTCCGTACAACGTCCAGAGCAGGCCGGTGCGGGTGTAGCCCTTCCAGAAGAGGGAGTACACGAGTGCCGGTAGCAGGGAGGAGGCGGCCACCGCCAGGGAGAGTGCCGTCAGGAACTGGACGTTCCACCCCTGGACCCAGACCGCCAGGGCGATGCTCAGTACGCCGACACCTGCGGACGCCAGGCGTGCGGCTGCCACTTCCCGGCCCTCGGTGGTACGCCCACGGCGCAGAACATGGGTGTAAAGGTCGTGGGCGATCGTCCCCGCTGCGGCGAGGGTGACGCTCGCGACGACGGCCAGCGTCGTGAGAAAGACACCGGAGGCGACCAGGACGATGAGCAGCGCTCCGCCGGTGTCCGCGTCCGAACCCCCTGCCAGTTCGCCGGCGAGCATCACCAGTGCACTGTTTCCGCCCGGATCGGCGGCCAGGATCGCCGGTGCGCCGATCAACGCCGAGGCCGCGAAGCCAATGAGAACCGTGGTGAAGCAGAACGCGCCGACGATCGTGACGGTGTGGCGCACGGTACGGCGGGCGGTGGCGGCGTCGGGAGCGGTGCCGAGTTGCAGGGCGACGTGAGGCAGGCAGGCCACGCCGAGGACGATGGTGGTCATGAGACCGATGAAGTCCAGGGTGGCCGCGGGTTCGGCGCCGGCGGCGAAGCGGAGACCGGGGCGCAGGTAGTCGGCGGGACGACCGCTTCCTTGTCCTGCCGCGGCGATCAGGGAGTCGGCGCTCCAGTGGAAGCGGTGCAGCAGTACGGCGGACACTCCCAGGGCCACGCAGAGCAGCACCACCGTCTTGATCACCTGGATCACGACCGTACCGCGCATGCCGCCGAACGCCGTGGTGCAGACGACGAGGGCACCGATCATGACGACGGCCGTCTTCTCGGTGCCCGGACCGGACAGCCCCAGCAGCGCCGCGGTGGTCACTCCCGCACCGGAGAGCTGCACGACGAGATAGGGGACGCAGATGCAGAGGGTGACGACGGCGACCGCGATCCTCACCGCGCGCCCCGGGGCCCGCGGGCCGAACGTGTCGCCCAGGGTGTAGCCGGCGCGCTCGCGCAGGGGCGCGGCGAGCAGCAGCAGTACCCCGAGGGAGAGCACGGTACAGAGCGCGATGAACAGGCCGTCGTATCCGAAGACGGCGACGCTTCCTGTGGTCCCGAGCACCGTGGCCGAGGAGAGGTACACGCCGGAGAGGACGAGGGCCCCTCGCAGGGGACGCAGTGTGCGACCCGCCGTGTAGAAGTCGTTGACGCGGTCCCTCGGGGGCCGCTGAGGACGCACAGGAACAGGATGGGGACGATGAACGCCACGAAGCAGCCGAGGATCAGTGCCTGGGTGTCCGTGTCGAGGGTGCCGGGCGCGGCGAGCGGGATCTCGGGTCTCATCAGTACTCCCCGAGCTCGTGCGCGGTGCGCGGGCCGCCCGTCCCGGACTGGTCCGCGCGGCGGTCGTAGCGCGCCGCCGTCCACACCAGCAGCACGGCCTGGAGGAGGAGTGCGAGCATTCCGATGCCGGTTCCGCCCTCGACAGGGGCGGCCATGAAGTCGGGGGCGGAGCAGACGAGCAGCAGATGCGCGGCGAAGGCTGTCGTGTTGACCACGGCGAAGGACAGGCCTGGACGACGAGGCCGGGAGGGGTGAGGGGAGTGATGGGGGGAGTTGGGGACGTGCGGGTAGGTCATCGCGGTCTCTCCTGGCGGGCCTGGGTGCGGGTGGATCGCCTCTGAACGAGGCTCACCAGAGCACCGGCCCCCTCCGCCCGTCCATGCGGTCGGCATGCGTCGGTGTCCGTTCCCAATACCCGGCAGGTATGACTGTGCCGAGGCCCAGAGAGAGGCGGGTGAGGGAGGGTCAGGCCAATGGGCGACGCCGCTGAGCGTCGTCGGTGGAGCCCGTTGCCACGGCCGGCCCCAGCAGGCGGTGGGCGTCGAGCGCGAGAGTGAGTTGCACCAGGTCGCGAGGGCGGGACAGCGCGAGGCCGGTAATCTGCTCGACACGGCGCAGGCGGTTCAGGACGGTGTTGCGATGGCAGAACATGCGTCGAGCCGCCTGGACGGTGGAGCCACCGCATTCGATCCAGACGCCGATGCTGTCGAACAGCAGGTCGCGGTCGACGGGTTCCAGGTCGTACAGGGGCCGCAGCACCTGGCGGACGAGTTCGTTGGACAGGTCGGGCCGCGAGACCAGGAGTCCGTCGGGCAGGCGGGAGTCGAGACGGGCGACCTCCCCGTCGCCCCGACAGGTACGGAGAGCGAGCCCGGCCATGTCGCGCGCGCGGGCAAGGCTCTCCAGGCCGGGGACCACCAAGCTGATCCCGATGCGGAGCCCCGGACCACCGACCAGACCGGAGGCGAACGCATCCAGCGGGCGGTCGTCCAAGTGCGCGACGAAGACGGCCCGTTGACCCCAGGAATACCGCAGGACGCGTATTCCCCTCAGCTCTGGAGCGGCCCCGGGCACGCGGCCGTACGGTGGTGTCGCCTCCGCCACCGCCACCGCGTACCGGCCACCGAGCGGCAGATCGAGGATGTCGGCCGCGCTCCGGGTGAACTCAGGTTCGGGCCGCTCCTCCAGCAGGGCGGCGAGGATCAGACGGACGCGTTCGGCGTGCCGGCCGGCGACCCCGTCGATGACCTGCCGATAGGCATCGGCGACCAGGACGGCGTCGCGGTCGTTGCTCTTCCACACCAGCTCGGCGACGTGTACGAGCCGGTGCATGTCGCCCAGGCCCTCCCGCTCCACCACGCCGATCATCCCGCTCCAGACTTCGGATCCGGCGACACGGAAGGCATGCAGGACTTCGTCGAGGGGGCGGCCCTGTTCCGCGCGCCGCATACCCAGCTCTCGGGTGAAGCGTTCGACGTCCACGATCCTGCTCGGATCCACCCCGGTCTCCAACCCGTGGCGGATGCCGGTCCCCACGGTCTCGCGCACGTCGGGCGGCGCGAGCACCGGGTCGGCGTAGTACGGCACCTCGGCGCGGATGGTCTCCAGAACAGCGTCCGTGAAATCCGTGCCGTACCCGAGAAGCCGCCGGCAGGCGCGGTCGAAGAGCTCGACGGAGGACGGGTCCGTGGCACTGCCGGGGGCGGAACTACGGTACATGGACGCTCCTGATGGACGGGGTGCCAGAGCACCACGCGAGGCGGCGGCATGCGGCGGCGCCGTGAGCCGGCGACGACCAGGGCCGCCGACGCGCGGCCGCCGACGAGCACTGCCGGCGCGCGGCCGACGACGTGAGCTGCGCGGAGCGCGGGGAGGCCGTCGCCGGGCCGGTCGCCCTAAGCGAAAGCCGGCAGCGGCCTTCCCGGCGGGCATCATGCTAAGCGGTCGGTCAGGAAGTGGTGAGGTCTCAGCCGGATCGTGATGTTTCCGGATCCGAATCAGAGAGACCCCCCCCGCAGCACCGCCCCGACGTGGACTCGGACGCTCCCGGACGGACCTGTGTGTCACTGCGGCAGCGATCCGACTCTGGCTTGGCACATGGACCGCCGGACAGAAGCTAGACGCAGGTGCTCGTCCCTGGGGTGCAGAACTTGACCTGGGGGTACTGCTCGGATGGCTTGTCCAGGAGGCGCTGGGGTCGGTGGCGCAAGTGCAGGTCGAGGAACGCGCGGGTGTACCTGCGGATGATCTCTGAGGCACGGGCCGCCGGCAGGTCGGCACCCATGTCGATTCCGAATTGCTCGGCCAGCAGTCCGACGTCGGTGAAGGTGGCGTGTTCGGCGCCGGCCACCACGAGCCACCGCTTCCACCCGGTGAGGCGCTGCCAGTCGCGTTCCCAGGTGGCGGCCGCGCCGCCGCTGCCCGGGCTGTACTGGGCCTGCCTGCCGAGGAACAGGAACGGACGGGACTGGCCGCTGTCCGGGATCGGGACGTGGGTCGTGCCGTCGATGTCGATTCCGGCGCGCACCCGGGAGTCGGCCAGCATGGACGTGACCGTGCTCGCGCCGCCGACGGAGTGGCCCACCATCGCGATCCGCGACGGGTCGAGGAGCGGGGCGCCGTCCCATGGCGCGTGTGCCCCGGTCAGTTCGTCCAGTACGAAGGAGACGTCGGCGGCCCGGCCCGTGACCAGCCGTTTCCAGAACTCTTCGTCATGCGTGACCTCGGAGGCGGTGCACGTGGTGACCCGCCCGTCCGGGAAGGTGGTGGCAACACTTTCGTAGGTGTGGTCGATCGCGGCCACTATGTAGCCGTGGCTCGCCAGGTCCTCGGCGAGGGCGGTCAGCGTGGTGCGGGGCTTGGTGAAGCCGGGAGAGAGCACGACCAGCGGCAGACCGCACGAGGGCCCCGCCGGTCGGGCGTCGGCGAAGGCGTTGGTCCGTGTCCTGCTCAACACGTCCAACGGCACGCCGGTGATGCCCCCTTCCTTGAGGAGCAGCTCCGACTCCGTCGGTGTCATGTACTGCGCCCGCCGCCCGTTCGGCGAGGCCGTCGGGTACCACAGGGAGACCATGAGTTCGCGCGCGCTCACCCCGGAAGCCCAGGGATCGGGGCGGGAGTCGTCCGTGAGGTGCAGGGACGTGGTGCCGACCGGATGGGTGCCGGTCGGTCTGGGCAGGGACGGTGTGCTTCCCGGCGCACTGGCCGCGGCCGAAGGAGGCCCGCCGATGTCAACGGCGAACGTGAGCAATGTAGTGGCCATAGCCAGGCCGTAACGGAAGAGCGCGTGGTTCATGCGGGATGTCCGTTCTCTACTCAGGGCGGGCAGTGGGACGGTGGATGACGACGCCGTCGCTCCGTCTACGGTTCCCACGCAGGAGCCATTCGGTTCCCCGAACTGGATCGTGCCCGCCGGACCACGCCGGCCTCGGTTCCGAGCTCGGCTCGGACGGCTTCGTACTCCATGGCGGCTCCTACGTGAGGTGCTTGTCGGGCCAGCAGAGAGGAGATGGGTGGCATCAGGCCCGCGGAACACCACGATCCGGCCGTCGGGGCCCCGCTGAATCGTGGTGTCGTGCCGATCGGGGACTGCACGGCGTTGGCCGCCCGATGTCCGGCAGATCCGGTCAGCGACGAAGGTGAAGCCAGTGGCGCGCGGTGGACATTGTCACCTCGACGTCGTCGCTCCATGAACAGACTTCCAGCCACGACAGATAGCCGCCCTGCGTGAAGACCAGGACTTCACCAGGGCACTCGCCTGTCTCGGTGACCAGCTGTGCTTCGGCCGCCACGACGGTGCTGGGGCCGGTGGGCGCGGGCTCCGCGTTCCGACGAACCCCGGCAGATGGCGGTCGGTCGGCCGGCGTGGGAAGGCGTCCAGGACCAGGTCGGTGCGAGCAAGTCCGCCGCCGGCAGGCTCGTTGGGCGGCTGCGCTGTCAGTGGGCGGGAGGCGTTGGCGCGAAGGGGCCGTCCAGGGCTGCCCATTGCAGGAGCAGGATGGTCTTGCCGTCGGTGATGCGTCCGTCGCGGGTCATGGCGAGGGCTTCGGCGAAGGGCAGTTCGAGGACCTCGATGTCTTCGCCGTCCTCTTCGAGTCCGCCGCCGGTCCCGGTCCGGTCGGCCGGGGTGTAGGGGGCGGCGAAGAAGTGGAGGCGCTCGGTGACGGAACCGGGGCTCATGAAGGCGTCGAGGACGTGGGTGAGCGGGCCGAGGGTGACGCCGAGTTCCTCGGCGCTCTCGCGTCGTACGGCGGCCGGCGGATCGTCCGCGTCGAGCAGCCCGGCGGCTGCTTCGACCAGCATGCCGTCGGGGTGGTCGTTGACATAGGTCGGGTAGCGGAACTGACGGGTGAGCAGAACGCAGCGACGCTCGGTGTCGTAGGGCAGGACGACCGCTCCGTTACCGCGGTCGTAGGTCTCGCGCTGCTCGGTGACCCAGCGTCCGTCGCGGCGGCGGTAGTCGAAGGTGGTGCGTCGCAGGACGTGCCAGCCCTGGGAGGTGAGTTCGACGTCGCGGATCACGATGTCGGGGTTGCGGTCCAGGTCGCGTCCCGCGCGGTCGAGACCGGTGCGACCGCGGTGGTCAGGGGCGTCGAGACCGGGGCGACCGCGGCGGTCGGGGGCGTCGAGACCGGGGCGGGGGCTCATGCGTCCACCTGCGGGGTACGGGGCGGGATCTGCGCGATGTCGTGATAGACGGGCAGGCCGCGGCGGCGGGCGGTGGCGACGTCCTGGTCGGCTCCGGTGGAGTCGCCGGGCAGGCGCAGTACGGCGTCGCAGTGGGCGAGCAGGCGCTCGGCGGCCGGGTACAGCACCTGGTCGGCGAGCGGGTCGGTGGGGCCCGCGCCGGCCGAGTGCAGCACGGGCAGGGCGATCCATTCCCCGATCACGGGGAGGTGACCTGCGGCGAAGACCGGCCACGCGGCCGCTTCGAGGCGGGCGAGGTTGGCGGCCATGGCCTGCGGGTCGCCATCAGTGCCGGAGCGATAGGGCCCGGCGATGAGGATGAGCATGGGCTTGTCGGTCATGGCGCGCTACGATACATGCAGAAACGTGCAAGAACAGGAGAGAGTACGGATGCTGGCTGCCGAACGGCGTGACCATCTGCTGGATCTGCTCGCCCGCGAGGGCAAGATCGTCGCCAAGGACGTCGCCGCCGCGTTGGGGATCTCCGAGGACAGCGTGCGGCGCGACCTGCGTGATCTCGCGAGCGAGGGCCTGTGCCAGCGGGTCTACGGTGGGGCGCTGCCCGCTTCGCCGGCTGTGGCGGACTACCACGCCAGGCAGACCGTCGCCCCGGACGGCAAGCGGAAGGTCGCGTCGGTAGCCGCCGGGCTGGTGCGACCGGGCGGCGCCCTGATCCTCGACGGCGGCACGACAGCTCTCGCCGTCGTCCACGCGCTCCCCCAGGATCTGGCCTGCACCGTGATCACTCACAGTCCGACGATCGCCGCGGCCCTGCTCGACCACCCGCGGGCGGAGGTCTTCCTGCTCGGTGGCCGCATCTTCAAGCACTCTGCGGTCGCCTGCGGTGCGGCCGCGGTCGAGGCCGCGCAGAACATCTCCGCCGACCTCTGCTTCCTCGGCGTCACCGGCGTACACCCGGAAGCGGGCCTGACCACCGGCGACGCCGAGGAGGCGGCGATGAAGCGCGCCCTGGCCGCACGGGCCGCGGACACCTACGTCCTCGCCTCCTCCGAGAAGATCGGCACCGCCTCACGGTTCCGCGTCCTTCCCTGGGAAGAGATCAGCGGACTGATCACCGACGCCGCCCCTGACAACCCGGTGATCGAGCAGCTCACGGCGCGCGGCATCGAGGTTCTCGCGGCCGACTGACAGACGCGCCGGCCGCCGGCCTGACCGGCCGTCAAGCGCTCCGGCGCGGCGAGCCGGGGATCGACCGAGGCGCGCTCAGCGCATACACCCGGGCAGGGCGGCCGCGGTCCGCGGACGGCGTCTGGGGCGTAGCGGATCAACGTACCGGCCGACACTGTTCACGGACTGTCGCCGTGCAACTGTCAACTACTTCATCAGAGTTGCGCTTGATGGGCGATATCAATAGATTTGTGGTAGGTGCCGATTCTCCGGTGCGCATTCACCTGTCCCGTCGTGACCCGGCCGACGCCGTGTCTGGCAGACCCGACGTTCGACTGAGAGGGCCACGACGCTGAGCGGTCCCGGTCCGACCCGACCGCGGATTCGCAGGTGCCAGTACGACTGTCCGACGCGCGGTCGCGATGCCACATCCATGCTCCGGCCCCGCGAGAGAGCCACGCGGCAGCCTGGCTCCCAGTGGACTGAGAGAAGAGCCGAACCATGGCCAAGATCAAGGTGCTGCTCGAAACCGAAGCGTCACAGACCCAGTCCGAGGGATTCGGTGCCTTCCGGGAAGCCGTTGCCTCCGAGACCTCGGCGCTCGACCAGGTACTTCCCGACCTCGACCGGGTGGCCGGGCTCGGTGTCGAGCCCGGCGAGAACTTCGTACCCGTCCCCATGTTCAGCACACCCCGCGAAGGAGGCGAGACTCCCGAGCCGCTGCGCTCCCTGCGGGAGTTCGCCGTTCCGGAAACCAACCCCGACATGGCACCGACTTCGGTCGTGATGCCGGTGGAAGTCGACCCCACCAAACTGACGGAGCTGCGCGAGCGCGAAGGCGTGCGCGTGTGGGCGAGCTCTGCGCTGCACCTCTACGAGGACGAAGACAGCCCGGACGCGCCGGGCGCGGACGTCGAGGCGAACGCGTTCGACCTCGCCCGCTCGCGCACCGGCCTCGACTGCCGGCCGTTCCGCCCCGGTGCCACCCTTGAAACCATCCGGGCACTGCTGGGCGTCGCCCGGCCGTGGCAGGAGGGCTTCCGAGGGCAGAACATCGTCGTCGGCATCATCGACGAGGGCGTGAACGGGCACGTCTACCCCGTCTCCGGCGGCTTCGCCCGTCCGGGAGCGACCCTCCAGCCCGGGGCCGCTCCGATCACCAGCCACGGCTCGATGTGCGCCGCCGACATCCTCGTCGCGGCACCAGCGGCCCGGCTGTACGACTACCCCTTCCTCGGGCAGCCCGACTCCGGAGGGGCTCTGACCATGTTCCAGGCGGTGCTGGAGCACCGCAGGCTCGACGGCACGCCGCACCTGACGAACAACAGTTACGGGTTCACCGGCGTCCCTCGCCGTGAGCTGGCGCCCGGACACGAGATCTGGGATCTCGACCACCCGCTCCATCGCAAGGTGCGCGAGGTCGTGGCCTCCGGCGCGGCGGCGTTCTTCGCGGCCGGCAACTGCGGCGCCCACTGCCCGAGCGGCGCCTGCGACCGCTCCGGTATCGGCCCCGGCCGCTCCGTCCACGCCTCCAACAGCCTTCTGGAGGTCATCTCGGTCGCCGCGGTCAACAGCCACCAGGAGCGTGTCGGCTACTCCTCACAGGGGCCCGGCATGTTCGAGTCGCAGAAGCCGGACTTCGCGTCGTACACGCACCTCTTCGGGAACTTCGGCCCGGGCCGCCCCGGCGGAGTGCCGGCGCCCCCGAGGTCTCCCTTCGACAACGGTACGTCGGCGGCCACACCGGTCGCGGCGGGAGTCGCGGCGCTGCTGCTGTCCGCGTTCCCGAGGCTCAACCCGGAGGAGCTGCGCGAGGCCCTGCTGGCCGGGCTGGTCAACACGACGGGCAAGGCCTGGGATCCGGGCTATGGGCGTGGGATCGTGAACGCCGCGGCATCGTACTCCTTCCTGCTGCGCAAGCCCTGAGGCGCGGCCCCCGAGCGGCTGGAGGCTCTTGGCGGAGGGTGACCTCGGTATGACCGAGAACGAGAACTCGTGGATCGCGTGACCCGAGAGGGTGTTGACGAAGTGGCGCTTGGATGAAGTGGCTCTTGACGGTGCCGATCGGCACCGACCTCGGCGACCTGGCGACCTGGCTGTCCACCGCCGGCGGCACCCTGCTGGATGTCGAACCGGTGCCGATCGGTGACGACGAGATGGTGGTGCAGGCCGAAGGGCCACACGACCTGCCCACGCGGGTGGCCGGCCTCGGCCTGCCCATCAAGGTGAACCCGAGCTCTGAGTTCGACTTGGGCGGCTAGGTCGGCTGGGTCGGCCAGGTCGGAGTGAGGCCGCGTAGACGGTGGCGGTCTTGTCCCAGCGGTGACCAGGACGCCCCACTGCTTGATCTTGCCGATGCAGCACTCCCGACAGATCGGGCATATGGGGCGGCTGGGCCGGGCATCACGCGCGGCCGCTCTGTCATCCTTCTCTCCGTGCAGCCACCCTCCTCCGTGACGCCCGACGCCCCCGCCCCCATACGCGACCCGCTCCTCACCCAGGAGTGGCTCGACCTCACCTTCATCCACTGGGCCGTCGACCCCGGCGTCGTAGCCCCGCTCCTGCCGAGCGGGACGATGCCCGACACGCACGACGGGGTCACTTACGTCGGGCTCGTGGCCTTCCGGATGCATCGGGTCGGCTGGCTCCGGCTGCCGGGAGTGCCGTACCTCGGGTCGTTCCCCGAGACCAACGTGCGCCTGTACTCGGTCGACGCGCACGGGCGGCGCGGTGTCGTGTTCCGGTCGATGGACGCGTCACGGCTGATCCCGGTCGTGATGGGGCGGGTCGGCTTCCGACTGCCGTACGTGTGGTCCCGAATGAGCGTGAGTACCGACGGCGACACCGTCGACTACGCCAGTTCCCGCCGCTGGCCCGGCCCGCGCGGGGCACACAGCCGCATCACGGTGGCCAGGGGCGAGCGGATCGAGGAGCCCACCGAGCTGGAGCACTTCCTCACCGCCCGATGGGGCATGCACAACCCCTTCTTCGGTGGGGCGGCGTATCTGCCCAACGACCATCCGCGCTGGCCGCTGTACCGCGCGGAACTGCTCGCATACGAGGAGAACCTGCTCGCCTCGGCCGGCCTCCCGACACCACGCGAGGACCCGGTCAGCGTCCTGTACTCCCCCGGAGTCCCGGTGCGCCTCGGCCGGCCGTCCCGCTCCGCCCCCACCGTCCCGCCCCCGCGCCGGCCTCTCTAGACCGCAACCCGCTCCGCCCCGAATTTCCTGGGCCGGTTCACCCGGGTGAACCTTCCGCGCTCGTGACCGTCAACGGCGGTGCTTGGCAGGGTCGTTCCGCGCAACTGCGCGCCATCGGCGTCGGCCTGCTGCCGCCCTGCGGGGCCGCGCGGGGCGCCGTCAAGGCGAGGTCGAAGTTACTCGGAGCGAGACGGATAGACCTCATCCTCGTCCCAATCACCGACTACGGCATCCCTATGCACCTTGCCCGGATGCCCTGCCGGCAGGACGCACTCGGCCTCGTACCCCTCGTCGTTCGAAGAACCGTGCCCAGGCACCACACTTCTGCGCCGTCATGAAGTCTTCCCCCGTCGAGCGTCAGCCTGTCAGGAGGCTACCCTCGGCGCCGTCACCGATCACATGACGTCTCCCAAGCGGTTGGGGGCTTCCTGTGCGCGCGTCACCCAGGTCTGTGTCGGCGTCCTGTGCCATCACATTCGGATAGATGCCAACAGACCCCGACCGCCTTGATCACCTTCCGTAGCAGCGGGCTATCGTGGGCGACGCTATGGAACGGTGTGATGCCGAGGCAGCGTCCGCTGGGGAGCAAGCTGCAAGTGGCGACAGGACTTTGGGGGCGGAGTGCAGCCGGACAGTGGACCAGGTGTCGGTCCCAGCCCGAGGGAGGCAGCGGCCTTCCTGCTGGACAGGATTCGTCAGGGCAACAGCTACGCCCACAGCCGGAAGAAGCGGTTCGGCCGAAGTGCCTCCCTCACCAAGGTGGCGACGCTCGTACTGTCCGCTGCGTCCACCGTCATCCTGGGCCTGCAGAATCTCAACGCGTGGGCGGGTCTGGCCTTGGCTTGCATGGCGCTGGTGACGTTGTTGGGAGCCGTCGAACCGTTCTTCAACTGGCGCTCCCGGTGGGTTCTGATGGAGGAAGCGCAGTATCGGTTCCAGCGGCTTGCCGATGACCTCGAATACCTGCTGGCGACGACGGCCGGCGACGATCTCACCTTCGATCAGCTCGGCGAGATCTTCGGTCGGTATCAAACGATCTGGGACGACCTGAGCCGCACCTGGCTGGAACATCGCCGGGAACCCGCCTCATCAACCCATGCCTAGAGGTGCGCGCGCTTCGCTGTGCTTCCAACCACTCACCTGACGTGTGGCCATGGTGACGATGGGCTGTCTAGGGTGTGCTGGTCGGTGGCTTCGGCTCGTGCGTTCCCGACGCACGGCCGCAGGTGGCGGCCCCCGCCGCTCTGCATCGAGCTGGACTGTGTGGGTGTCGGCCTTCGCCGAGCGGCTTCTGCGGCTTCTGCGGCGGCTCCGCTTCGGTGACCTCCACCCCGCCCTCCAGGCTGAGGGCGCCAGGTATCCGGCCCATGCGCCCGGAACTGACCGGCGGTGATCATCGCCTCGCCACACAACGCTGACCTGCATGATGAACGACGGCGTGCCTACCACGGCCCGGGGGGCAGACCCGGCTCCGGCCGTCGGTCGAGAGGCATCCCCCTCGGCTCCGGCCAGCCGGTCATCCGGGTGTCCGGGTGTCCGGCACGGCTTCCGGGTTGGGTAGCCGGCCGCTGCCTGAGGGATTCGCGGTTGTTTGCCCGGGAGGGGTCGGGTGCGGCGCCCGCCGGCGGACAAACGAGGCGTGATCGACATCACACTGCCCGGTGGCAGGATCGACAACCTCGGTTCGGGGTCAGCCGGAGTGCGGTCCGGCGCGTGCTCGGTGCGGCGGGAAGGACCACGCGACCTCGAGGTCGCCAACGCTTCGCCTTCACCGTCAGCCGTAGGCTGGATTCCATCTCTCGACGGACAGGAGGCTGACGTGACCCAGACGACGGTGGCGCAGGTCATGGCTGATTTGGCCGTGCTCGAGGACCCGAAGATGCGCGCGGCGAACGAGAAGCGCGGTGACGATCACGGCGTGAACCTCGGCAAGCTGCGCGCGCTTGCGAAGCAGCTCAAGACGCAGCAGGACCTCGCGCGCGAACTCTGGGAGACCGATGACACCGCGGCGAGGCTCCTGGCGATGCTGATCTGCCGTCCGAAGGCATTCGAGCGCGTCGAGCTGGACACCATGCTGCGGGAGGCGCGCGCCCCCAAGGTGCACGACTGGCTCGTGAACTACGTGGAGAAGAAGAACCCGGCGTCCGAAGAGCTGCGCCTCACCTGGTCCGCGGACCCGGATCCAGTGGTTGCGAGTGCCGGCTGGGCGCTGACCACCGAGCGGGTGGCGAAGAAGCCCGACGGCCTCGACCTCACGGGACTGCTCGATGTCATCGAGGCGGAGATGAAGGACGCCTCGGACCGTCTGCAGTGGGCGATGAACCACTGTCTGGCTCAGATCGGGATCGAGCACACCGAGCACCGCGCCCGCGCGATCGAGATCGGCGAGCGCCTGGAAGTGCTCAAGGACTACCCGACTCCCCCGAACTGCACGTCTCCATTCGCACCCGCCTGGATTGCCGAGATGGTGCGCCGTCAGGACGACAAGTAGAGGTCCCGCCGCGGCTTCGCCGAAGGGCCCGAGACGCCGGCTCACAGCTTGCGGATGGCCTCAGCTGGGTCGGGACCGGAGGAGGCCCAGCGGACGATTGATCCGTCACTGCCGAGCTGCCCCATGCACCACTCGCCGTCGTCACGAGCGGGGCCCGCGATCTCAGCCGAGGCGCCGGCCAGTGCGGCTGAGATCGCGGACGTCGTCCCATCGGGGTGCTGACCAGCGTCCGGAAGGCGGGCTGCGGCCGGACGGTCGCGTCATGCCGCCAGGTCAGGTCAGGTCAGGTCAGGTCAGGTCAGGTCAGGTCAGCGAAGTGGTCGTGAAATGCCGAACCTGAAGTGGCGCCACCAAGTACTCCTCTTCGCCGGGCAGAACCACCGGCTGGTCACGCCAGTTCTCACCTGCGTAACCGACCAGGTCTTCCTCGCTCCGCCAGCGACTGACGTACAGAAGTCCGTCCGGCGGAGCGACCAGGACCTCGTGGTCCACCAACCCCGGGTGGAGAAGCGGGAACTCACGCACAGCAGTGACGATCACGTCGCGGAACGCCTCGAAGCGATCAGGACGTACACGGGCCTCACTAATCCTGATGATCACGCCCCTCACGCTGCCACACACGCAGCTATCGCGTAACCCCAGACCCGCTTTCAGTCGCCGTTGACCTCCGTCACACGCCAGTCGGGCCCCAACGGGGTTGCCGCGCCTCTCCGTTGACGTGGATCCTGGGCACTGCGGAAACGTCAGCCCCGCCAGCCCCCCGGTGGCCACTGGCACGCACGGATCAGGTCAGTCCCACTGCTGGTCCGCGAGGGAGGCGACGGGCTGGGGCTTGCCGATGACGGCCAGGGCGATGAAGAAGTTGATCTGCCCGATCGCGATCGTCAGCGTGGCCAGCGCCTTCTCGTCGTAATGCTTCGCCACCTCGGCATACAACTCGTCCGACACACGCTCCCGGCCGTGCGGGGCCGGCTGAAGCGTGGCCTCCACCAGGGCGAGCGCGGCACGCTCGGCGTCGGTGAAGTACGGGGCGTCCTGCCAGGAGGAGACGGCGGTGATGCGCTCCTCCGACTCCCCGGCCTTGCGCAGGAAGCCGGTGTTCAGGATCGTAAGGTAGGTATTGTGGACGATCTGCCCGGCACGCAGATGGACCAGGCTCATCGTGGTACGCGGCACCGACTGATTGCCCGTAGCCCGGAACAGAGCGGCACTGACGTCGCTCAACTCGGGAACGAACTCAGCCGGGTTGGGCATCCGGGAGATCGAGGTCTTGTCCGTCACGGCATTTCTCCTTCATATCGGCCTGGTTGGCGTCTTCACAGCACTGACGGACCGGCTCACGCGGATGTGACCGGAATCCGGGAAGAGTTTCGTCGTGGAGTGTTCCGGCCCGGCGACAACCCATCCCCCGACGAGGCGGTCCCCGATGCCCTGGCCCTGCCAGGCCCGATCGAGATGGAGCTGGTCCAGGTCTTCGCCGTCCAGCACCATCATCCCGACCACCGAGCCATCGACCGTGGCCACCCACGTCTCCTGGCCCGGGCACGACCATCTCCCGGCTGTCATGGGGGTGCTGCCGGATCACGGGTGCGTCCTGCCTTTGGCGCACGCTGCTACCGGTCGGCCGTCCCACTCGGCGCGCGGGTGTCCGCCGGGAGGCGGAGGATCTGGCCGGCGGCGGTGCCGACGAGGACCGTGCCGTCCGGGGCCGCGTGCAGCGAGAGCGGGCCGTACCGGGGCAGTGTGCATCGGCCGATGACCGCACCGTCGGCTGTGTCGCAGGAGACGAGGGTGTCGTCGGCGCACAGGGCGTACAGGACGCCGTCGTGAGTGTCGAGGTCGATGACCTCGGAGTCCAGCGGCCGGCTCCAGAGGACGTCGCCGGACGGGAAGGCCCGGCGGACCAGCTCCGTCCGCCCGTGCAGGAGCGCTCGGCCTGCGGTGTCGTCGGCGTACACCGCTCTGCCGAGCGGCGCGTCGACGGCGAAGAGCACGTTCTCGACGGTCCCGGTCGGATCGAGGGCGATCACATCCCGGCGCCGCCGCCCGTACAGCAGTTCGGGGCAGCGGCGGACGTCGAGCGGGACGAGGTCGTACCGGTCCGGCTCGTGGGCCGCGCCGAGCGGGGTGCCGTCGGCGGCGAAGATCCGCGTGTTGGGCGGGGTGGGCGGCTCTGTCTCGATGCTGCGGTTGTAGGTGTCCCGGATGGCCCAGATCCCGTCCGTACGGGCGCAGAGCGCGGCCGAGAAGGGGACGGAGAGGCGATCGAGGACCGTGCCGTCGGAGGTGGCGACGAGCGGGAAGTCGGTCCGCGTGCGGGAGTCCGGGCCGGAGACGGCGACCCGCACCGTACGCTCGTCGGCGGCGACCTCGATACGGGTGCCACCCATCGCCGAGGGCGCGGGCACGCTCCACAGCAGCGATCCGTCCGGGGCCCAGCACTCAACCGCCGTGTGCACGCGGGTGGCGAGCACACGGCCGTCACGGAGCCCCGCCACAGCCCGGACCCCACCTCGCCCGTCGTACGTCCGTCCCACCCGCTCCGCGAAGGCGCGCAGCAGCGGCTGCGGACGCGGTATCTCGTCGTACAGGGACGGGCCGTCCGGGTCGAGCGAGGTCCGGTCGAGAGCGGTCAGATCGAGGGCGTCGGGATCGAGGCCGAGCCAGTCGTCGCGTACGACGGTGGCCCGGGACATCAGGTGCTCGTACTCGTCGTCCGGGTGCACGGCGAAGAAGGTGAGTTCGAGGGTCCTGTCGTCCAGCCAGCGGACCGGCTCGATGCCCCAGGCGGGGTCGGCGAAGTCGACACGGTGGCCGGTGTCGGGTTCGAGGAGGGTGAGGCCGCCTTCGCGGTCGTACTCGTCGCCGTTGTCCAGGCCGATGGCGAGTAACGGGAGCGTGGGGTGGAAGGCGATCGACTCGGCGTCCATCGTGAAGGTCAGCAGGCGGGCGCAGGACAGGTCGGCGGTACGGAAGAGGGCGACCCGGCTGAGGCGGTGCAGCACCGAACTGACCGCGATCCACCGCTCGTCGGCGCTGACGACCACTTGGGTGGCGTACCCGCGCAGTTCGGGAAAGGGGTCGTCGTGGAAGGGGGTGTACGAGGTCGTCGGCTCAGCCATGATGCTCCGTCATGTGGGCGAACGTGGCGCGGGCCAGGGTGTTCAGGACATCCGGCGTCGCCGCTGGCACGAGGGTCCGGAAGGACCCTGCGAAGGCGGCCGACTCCGTGCACAGCGCCTGCACCTCCAGAGCCTGGGTGAGGCGCGGTATCAACTCGTAGAAGCAGAAGGGGTGCTCGGCCTCGATGAACGCCCTCAGGCTCTCCTCGTACGACGCGTACTCGCCGTCGTACGCCCAGTTGTCCAGCGCGAGCAGCAGCGGGAACTGCGTGCGCACCTCCCACGCGGCGAGTGGCACCTCCTCGTACGACGCCTCCCGCTCGCGGTCCGCGAGCCGCAGCAGCATCGCAAGATCGGTCATGAACTCGGGCACGCTCTTGTGTGCGGCGGCCGCCGTCCACGCCCGTCGGGTGTCCGCCGGGCAGGTCGCGAAGAACTCCTCTGTGAACGCTACGGCCAGGTAGTCCAACTGGGAGGCGAGCGGCTGCAGGTCGTGCAGCCAGGCCACGTCCCAATGGTTGATGCGCGAAACCCTCTTGAAGCGCAGCACCTCCCACTCCAGCGGGTCGGGCCCGCCTGCGGCGAGCCCGACGAGGTGCGCGATCGGTCCGTCAGCGAACATGCCTTCCGGATGCAGTGCCATGAACTCCCCCTTGTCGATCACGTCCATCTAATCGCCCTGTGGTCGCGTCGCAGCACGCCGGGTGGCCGATCGGAAGCGTCGAGGGCGGGCCGCGACGCGTGCGCGATGCCGGGGTGTTCGCGGCGGTACGGCGGCCTCCAGCCGGGCCGCCGAAGGGCAGCGGACGCTTCTCTGCCGAGCGGCCGACTCTGCTTCCACCGCCTCGAACGGGGGCGCGGGATCGCCATTCGCTTCGGCAGACGCATGTGCATCGCGCCCCCGCCGCACTCCCGCGTTGCGCAGTATCGTCAGGTGGCGGGATCGCCATTCGCCTCGGCAGACGCATGTACATTGCGGCCCCGCCGCACTCCCGCGTTGCGCAGCACCGTCAGGTGGATTCGCGGTGTGGTCGGTGAGAGGTCGTCCAGTACGGGCCACCGCGGAAGTACACGGTGCCGTGGTGGCGTGGGCGGTCGCCGCGCTCGTGGGCCGCGTCGGAGCGGTCGGCCGGGGTCGAACGCCGGGCCAGGGCCCGGAGGGTCTCCAGGCCGGCCAGCACCTCGTCACGGCGGGCCGCCGACTTCATCCACGCCGGCAGCCGGGCGAACATCCCCCTCGGCGGGGACGCGTCACGCTCGCGCAGCCGGGCACCCACGTAGGCGGCGAGCGCCTCGACGTGCTCCTCGTCGTAGGCCCACAGGGTGCGTCCCGCGCAGCGGGTCTGCAGCCACAGCGGCCGCCGGAAGAAGGGGTCCTCGGTGCCGCCCGGCACCGCGCCGACAAGACCGGCGCCCCGCTGCTCGGCCTTCCATTCGGCGACCGCGCCGCATCCGGCGCAACTGAGGCGGCGGGGCTGGAAGAACAGCTCGGTGACGTACTTCGGCGCCGCGAGGCCGGGCAGCGGCACGACGAGCGCGCGGCCACCGCACTTCGGGCAGACGACGAGCATCCGGCCGGTGAACTGGACGAGCCACCTGCCCTGGTCGTGGTGACGGACCGGTTCGGGGTGCGCGGGCTCGGGGTTCATGACGGACACCCTGCCAGGCCCGACGGCCCTTGGGCGACCGGGTTACGGCAGGGTCCGGCAAGGCCCATGCGCCGCCCTCGCGGCGGAGGAGGGCGTCGCATGGGACGAGATCTTCGCGGCCGCCGCTCGCCGGCTCTGCTGGTCGCCCCGGGTCAGTGGGCGATGCCCCGCAGCTCGATCCGACTCCGGCTCCGCTCGGGATCCGCGACTGGCCGGTCGTCCGAGTCGGTGGCCGAGGGCGGAACCTCGACGACGAAGAACAGGAAGGTGGTTTTGACCGAAAGGTCATGGAAGTGGTCGGGGAACAGCTCACGGGCGGCCGGGTCGGGCTGCGGCTCGCTGATGACGGAAAGGCGGAAACCGGCGGTGGTGAAGGCGTCGGTCATCGCATGCAACGGCTTGCGCCAGAACTTCATCGGGACGGACTGCCCGTTGAACGTCCAGTCGAAGGTATAGCTGGTGGTCGCGAAGTAGTCGGGCCGAGGATCCTGGATCGTGTAGGCGACGAACGGATGGTCCACCGACGCGATCAGGCGGCCGCCGGGCCTGAGCACTCGCCGCAACTCGGCCAGCGCCGGCCCCCAGTCCTCCAGGTAGTGCAGCACCAGTGACGCGACCACGTCGTCGAAGGCACCGTCGTCGAACGGCAGGCGGTCGTTCAGATCGACCACGTGCAGGGCTACGTCGTCGCCGAGCCGCCGCCTGGCCAACGCCAGCATCCCGGCGCTGGCGTCGATGCCGGTGACGATCGCACCACGCTCCAGCAGCGCAGCGGACAGGGGGCCCGAGCCGCAACCGGCGTCCAGGATCCGACGGCCGGCCACGTCTCCGGCGAGCGAGAGCATCGCGGGCCGCTCGTAGTACGCGTTCACGAGGTTGTTCTCGTTCTCCGCCGAGTAGGCCTCGGCAAAGCTGTCGTAGTCGTTCGCCCGGGCCGGATCCGTGCGCTGGTCGATGCTCTCCGGCACGTCGGTGATGCGTTCCATCGTGGCAGCCTAGTAGCCCCATGATCCGTCGGGCAGGCCTTGGCGAAGCAGCACGGTGCAGGGTGGGGAGCCTTCCCGTCTGTGCAGTTGGGGCTCGTACTCGGGAAGGCTCGTCACGTCTTCAGGACGTCGGCGGGAACAATCCGTGGGGCCGCGGAGTTTCGCTGATCATGACGACACAGCACGCAGTCCTGCGCTACACCGCGTTCTCCGCCGACCCCCAGGGCGGCAACCCCGCCGGGGTCGTCCTGGACGCGGCGGGACTCGACGACGACGCGATGCTCGCCATCGCCGCAGAACTCGGTTACAGCGAGTCGGCGTTCCTGACCGCCCCGCCCGAGGACCTCGGCGACGCGAGCGGGCGGGCCTTCACCATCCGGTACTTCAGCCCCAAGGCCGAGGTCCCGTTCTGCGGCCACGCCACCGTGGCGACGGCCGTTGCCCTCGGCGAGCACATCGGCCCCGGCGACCTGGTGTTCGCCACCCGGGCGGGGACGGTGCCGGTGAGCGTGACCGAGGAGTCCGGCACCATGCGGGCCACTCTCACCACCGTCGAGCCGTACGTCGAGGCGGTCGGCGACGCGGACCTCGCGGAGGCGCTCGCCGCCCTCGACTGGCCCGCCGCCGACCTCGACACCGCCCTGCCCCCGCGCATCGCCTTCGCGGGCGCCCGGCACCTCGTCATCGGCGCTGCGACCCGGGAGCGCCTCGCGGACCTCTCGTACGACTTCTCACGACTCGAAACGCTCATGCACCGACTCGACCTGACCACCGTCCAGCTGGTGTGGCGCGAGTCCGGGACCGTCTTCCACGTACGCGACCCCTTCCCCGTCGGCGGCGTCGTGGAGGACCCGGCGACCGGCGCGGCAGCCGGCGCCTTCGGCGCCTATGCCCGCGAGCTCGGCTTGGTCCCGGACTCGTCGGTCCTCACCCTCCACCAGGGCGCCGACATGGGCCGCCCGGGCGTCCTGACGGTGGAGCTGCGCGAAGGCGACGCCCAGGTGCGGGTCAGCGGAACCGGGACCCGAATCGCCTGAGCCGGCCCGTCCGGCAATGCCATGCCTGGCCGCGTCCCTACACTGTCGGGCCGTGGAGAACGGGCTCACCCACGAAGGCAGCGCCTTCATCAACCTTCGGGACTACAGGTTCCAGGCTGGGACGGCGCATGCCTTTCGGTGGGTCGATGCCAAGCGTCTGCGGCTGCCCGCGGAGTCTGTCGGTGACGGAGGGCTGCTCGCCGCGCTCATCGGGCATGAACAGTTTCGCGACGACTACGCAGGTGGTGGAGTCCTACCCGAGGGGACCAGGCACGGCCCGTACTGGCTGAGGCTGGTCACCCCCGGCGTGTACGAAGCGGTCAGCCGGGAGAAGAGCGAGCTCATCCTGCGCGCGTGGCTGAACCAGTTCGGGGCCGTCGGCAGGGCCGGCTTCCGGCGATGTCAGACGAGCAGCGCGGCGGCTTGCTCGCGTGCCTGGTGCAGCCAGGATGCGCGCGTCTCATCGGTCGAATCGGCGACCGTGCGGAAGACGACCCGGCGGACGTCGGTGACCCCCACGTACGGCAACACGCAAGCCGACCAGATCCTGTCCAGCGGATCGCCGAACTCGCTCTCTTCGCGGTCCGCGGGAGTGTCCGAGGTGTTCAGGACCAGGGCCCGGCCGGCCTTCAGCAGCCCGGCGGGCTCGCCTTCCGCAGTGCTCAGCTTGTACGCGACGCCGGCCGCCAGCACGCGCTGCACCCAGCCCGTGAGGACAGCGGGCGGCATTCCCCACCAGTTCGGGTGCACGAACACCATGGCGTCGAGGGTGGCCACTTCCGCGCGGTGCAGCTCCACCTGCGAGTCCGTGGCGTACGAGACCGGATGAACCGTCCGCGTCTCGTCGGCGGCCAGCACGGGTGCGAACCCTTCGGCACAGAGGTCGTGCGCGAGCACCTCGCACCCGCGGCCGCGCAGTTCTTCCACAACAGCGTCGAACACGGCGTGGTTGAAGCTGCCCGGCCGTGGGTGTGCGAGATAGACCCCTGCGCGCATTGCTCATCCCCCGAGGACATCAGTAGCCGTTGGCCAACGATTCGCGAGCAGCTTATGCATCCGAGTCGTCCGACCGCCACTCGATCGATCATCGTCGCCGATTCCACAACTACCCATGAATGGCGTTTCGTTGCTCGACCCATCGGCTTCCCGGCAGGACGGACGGCGTGGCGTAGGGGTCAGGCGTGGGGCTCGCCGCGGAGCGTCCTGAAGCGGCGCCTCAGCCGGCGTAGTCCCGGATGACCATCCGTGCCAGCGTGGTCCGGGCGGGGGCCAGTTCGTGCGCGACCGCCGCCAGGCGCTCGTCGTCCCAGACGACCCCGGCCGGGTGGGGCCCGCCCGCGGCCGCGCACCGTCGCCGCAAGTGTGTCGGCGGATGAGTGTCGTCCACGCTGTGTCCACGCCGGGCGGAAACCCTCCGCAAGCGCTCGTATTCGTGCGCCGGCACGGCCCGCATTCGCTCGGCCAGCCTTTCCCACAGCTGCTGCTCGGCGAGCTCCCTGGCTTCCCGGCCGGCGGCTCCGCCTCGCATCCGAGCGGCCACCGACTCCCGTTGCAGCACCGATTCGGCCGAGTCGCACAGCAGCAGCCGGTCCATCAGGGCGACGGCGGCCTCAGTGGACCCCGCCCGGGCCGCACTCGCGTCGGCCAGGTACTCGGCCCGCTGGGACGCGCGCAACGTCAGGTGGTCCAGTACGGTCAGCGTCCCCAGAACCAGACACCGGGGCAGGAACACGAGGGCGTTCACGAATCGGTCCATCAGCCCCTCCGGCTCGGACGGCGCCAGGAAGTAGAGCCACAGGTGCAGCGAGCGCAGTGCACCGCTGGTGACCGTTCCATGGCGGAGGTCGCCATGGGCGAAGTGTCCGAGCTCGTGCCCGAGCAGAGCCATGCGTTCCTGCGGGGTGAGCATCTCCCACAGCGCAAGCCCCAGGTACAGCACGCGCCGCCTGCGCAGACCGTACGTCGTGACCGCCGCGTTGGCCTTGGCATCGACGACCACAACGTCCACTCCGGTCGTTCCTGTCAGAACGCCGACCTCGTCGATCAATTCGAACAGCTTCGGCGCGTCGGCGCGGTGCAGAAGCAGCGCGTCCTGGGGAAGTCGCCCGAATCGTGGTCGCAATACTGCTGCGACCGCGAGGAGCAGCGCCCCGATGATGGGCTGGGCACCGGAGTTCCACCCGAGGACGACCAGCATGATTCCGGCGACTGCGACGAACACGGTGAGTCCGTGGACGAGCATCGACAGCGTCAGCGCGAGCAGAGCGGCGACGTCACGCCCCGGCCGTGCGACCCCGGCTCCCTCCATCTCATCGGCCAGCTCCTGCCCGTACCGATGCGCAAGCCGGCGCCGCGCGGCGGCGATCCGTCCAGGCTCCGGATCCGGAGCCCCCGGATCCACGTTCCAGTCGCAGGCAGCACACCACTGCACGAACTGGCCGTCGGCAGGCAAGGGGGTCGAGCACTCGGGGCATTCCCTTGTGGTCGTCGAAGTCCTCGTCTGCACGTCACTGCTGGTATGCACGTTTCCTCCCCACGCATGGGCCCCTCCCCAGGACCTGCGGCTCGGAGGATATCCGGCACGGCGACACGGCCCGAACGGGTATTCCGCTTGAGGTCGCGACCGCGGTGGAGACGCGCGTATCAGCGCTTCGGTGAGCTTGGTGTGCAGGCGATCGTCGAGGGCGCGCCCGGTGCCGGGGAACGCGATCCGGCGGAATCTCATGCGGAGGAGGGGGCCATCGTGATCTACGTTGATCGGCATGAGCGCCCCCAGGCGGAGTTACCGGTATGTCGGGCCGGAGCATGTGCGGGCCTCCGTCCACTCGGCGGACAGCGGGACCGTCATCCGCACAGCGGCCGACTTCGCAAGGTGGGCGGCGGCTCGAACCCGCGACGAACTGGCTGAGCCCTTCACCTTCGTCATCGACACGGACGGTGCTCTTCGGCTGGCCCCACGCCGCAGCGAGCACGTCGCGTGCGCGGGCGGAGAGCGCGTGCTCAGCGCCGGCGAGATCGGATTCCGCGTCGAGTCAGGACGCTGGGTGGTGGGCGAGGCCAGCAACCAGTCGACCGGGTACTGCCCGGACATCGCGTCCTGGCCCGCCGTAGCGAGGGGACTAAAGCGAGCTGGGCTCGATCATCCCGGCAGGTTCACGCACGAGGTGGTGTTCCGTTGGTGTCTCGCCTGCCAGGAGCACAACGTCGTGCGAGATGGCTACTTCGTCTGCGTCTTCTGCGACGCGGACCTCCCCATGCAGTGGAACATCGACCCTGAGACCGAGGCCGCAAACGGCGGTCGAGCGGCCGGTCCCACCGTTGGTCGAGTCGGAGTGTCTCAATAGCCAGGCGAACGGAATGGTTTCCCTCATGTCCTGTGTCCGTAACGGTCCCCCGGAGCAGGAGCTCGGCATCGGGAAGCCGGGCGAGGTGAACCTGTCGGAGCGGCGTGAAGGGGAATGGTTCCCGTGGCCGGCCCGGTCTTGGGTCAGCTGAGCCGGGTGGTGACGTACGCCTCGATGGCGTCCCGCTGGTACGCGGCCGGGCCGGGTGCGATCGCCTCGTACGCCGCGCGCCAGGCCTCGTTGTCCACGCAGGAGCGTCCGATGGTGCGGTACTCCTCGGCGGACAGGGCTCGCAGTTCGGTCAAGGCCTGGTACTGGGCGTCGATCCGGGCCTGTACGGGCTCGGCGTCAGCCGGACGGCCGGCAGCCATCAGGATCAGAGGGCTGGATGCCCTCGAACAGGTTCTCCGGTCCGTTGATGGCGGTCATGGGTGTGCCGTCCTTCCTGGACTGCTCCAGTTCGGCGATCGTGCGGGAGACGGTGCCGGACAGGGCTCCCCGGCGCCGGGCCGGGTCGCCGCTCGCCTCGGGTCCGGCGCGTCCCGTCCCGGTCGTGGCAGGAGTACGCCGCTAGCGACCTGGCGGGGACCCCGGCGGGGTGTTGCTCGGCCCGGCGGGGGCGGACAGCAGGTCCAGCAGGCCGGCGATCTCGTGGCCCGCTTCGGCAGGGTGGCGGAACTGGGCCTTGGCGTTGATCTCGTAGCGGTTGCGCCGGCCGTCCGAGCCGCGCATGCGGGTGACGTATCCGTCCGCCTCCAGATCGGCGACGATCGCTTGCACGGTCCTCTCCGTCACCCCGCAGTCGGTCGCGACGTCCTTCAACCGGACGCCGGGATCCCGGGCGAGCATGAGAAGCACCCGAGCGTGATTCGTGAGAAAGGTCCAGCTCGGGTGGTGGCGAGCACCATCTGCCATGTCATACCTCTGCCCAGCCCCGCCGTGGATCATTCAGCATACGTCCTGATTTTCACGTATTCCTTGACGTATGTCAGCGGTACGTGCACCATGGCGGGTGGGAGCGCTCTGACGGAATCCGACCCGGCCCGAGCGGCGCCCGCCGCCTCGCCACCTGCTGGGGGTGCATGATGACCTCCGACGACCGCCACATCCCCTGTGGGGTATGCGGATGCCCCATCGGCCCGCGCCCGCACAGGGGACGCGTACCTGATTCCTCCTACGTAGACCCCCGCGACCCCCGCCACGACGGCCAGCGCCCCTTGCTGGCCTGCAGCAGCGAGCACCTCGCTCATCTCGAGGAGAAGGTACGAGGCCGTCCGTACCACGAGGCAGAGCTGTGGTTCGCGAAGATCACCCAGGTCATGGCGCGACATCACTACGGCATCAGCATGGCCGATCTCAGTCTGGAAACCGGACTCGACCTGCATCAGCTCGAAGCAGGGGCTCTCTGGATCACCCAGCTCCACCACGCCCCGCGCTCCGCGGCCCGCAACCGCGACGCCGCCTGAATCCCTTCGCGGATCAGCGTCCCGGGTGGGGGTTGCGCCGTGCGCGGAGTTCCGCGGCGTGCGGAAGGCCGCTCGACCCCGGACAATGATCGGTGGCCCCCTGCCGGGCCGCCCCCGTTGGGCATGGAACGTCCCGCCCAGCAGGGACGCGGCACAGAAGGAGACCGTCATGCTCATCACGTACGCCATCGAGGACGGCGTCCTGCACGTGACGCTTCTGCGTGACCTCGACATCAGCACACGAGCCGCGGCCTCCCTGGAAACCGAGGCGCTCGTCCACGCCCACCGCCCACGACACGTCCGCGTACAGCTGCCTACGTTCGATCCGTCGCCGGCCTCGCTCAGCGCACTGACGCGCGCCCGGCGGCTCTGCGAGCACCTGGGCATCCCTCTCAGCGTCGTCGGCCCCGCGCAGGCGTCCATGCCCGAGGCGAACCCCTCGACGCCGGGCGCCGCGGCCTGACTGGATGAGGTCGGCCGGCGAACGCGGCACGTACGGCGTCATCGCCGGGTCGAGCAGCCGCATTCCCGGTCGGTCGGCAGCTCCGGAGGCGTAGCCGCTACTCCGGCAGCGGGCGGTCGTCGATGACGTTCAGCCCGATGGCGGCCGGGGCGACGACGGCACGGTAGCCGCGTCGGCGTGCCGGCCCGCACCGTCCTGAAGACGATGCCCTCGGCCGCCCGCGCCGTCACCTCCGGTGCCATGATGATCGCCATTGGTGGGTTCCTGCTGGTGCAACGCCTGGCCTGCTGACGCACCACCTCGCCCTGTACACAGACGAAGGAGAGCACGTGGAAGACCGGTCGCAGCGGGAACAGGCGAGCCCCGAGGTGCAGAAGCGCATCCAGGCGAGCTTCGACCGCCAGGGACTCATGGCTCACCTCGGTGCCCGGATATCCCGCATCGGCCCCGGCCGCGTGCACATCGTCCTCCCGAGTCGGCCCGAAGTGACCCAGCAGCACGGCTACTTCCACGCCGGCGCCACCAGTGCCGTCGCGGACACCGCCGGTGGCTACGCCGCGTACACGCTGTTCCCCGAGGACAGCGAGGTGCTCACGGTCGAGTACAAGATCAACCTGCTCGCGCCCGCGACCGGCGATCATCTTGAGGCGGTCGGGACCGTCCTGAAGGCCGGACGCACCTTGACCGTGTGCCAGTTGGAGGTGTTCGGTGTCCAGGAGGACGGCGCGCGCAAGCTCGTCGCCAACGGCCAGCAGACGCTCATCCGCGTGAACAGGCCCGAAGAGTAGGCCGAGGCACCGAGCGGTCGCGCGTCACGCCCATTCGACGCCCAGGTCGGCGAGCGCGGCGCGTTGTTCCCGAGTGAGTCCGTCGCGGCGGGTCTTGGTGTTGGTGACCCAGACTCCCAGCTTCACGGCCAGCGGCTCCGCCTGCCCGTCGAGGACGAGTTCCTCGGTATGGGCGCGTGGGACGCGGTGTGTCCCTTCCCGGGCGACGTACTGCGCGAGTGCCGCGAGGCCGCGCTGGAACGCCGCCGACGCTTTCGTCGGTCCCTTCGTGGTCCGGGAATCGGCAGGACGCTCGGCCGGCTCGATGCCCAGCGCGGTGAGCCGTTCCCTCTGCTCCGCGGACAGTTCCGCCCAGGCGTGGGCCTGTCGTTCGATCCACCGGCCGAGGTCGTCGCCGTCGAAGAGGACGCCGGGCGCGATCGCCGGCAGGACGCCGTCCGCGTCGACGAGGTCGGACAGGACGCGGTGGTGGCGTTGCCAGTCCAGTGGCCAGGGGCACGCCCAGTCCCGGTCGATCGCGTCCAGCTGCGCGGCACGTGCGGCGGCGCGTTCGGGGTTCTTGCCGAGTCCGCCGGTACGACGGAGGTTGGCGACGAGCTGCCCGATCGCGTGGACGTCGGCGTCGCTCTCGCCCCAGCGGGCGTCCTGGCGGGGGGCGAGGTGGCCGTGGGCGCGGCGGTAGGAACGTAGTATGGCGAGCTTGGTCTCCCATGCCTCCTCTCCCGGCTCCCACACCATCCCCGCCCCGTCGAGAAGTTCCTGACGGTACGCATCGAGCTCGCCGGCACGCAGGGCCTTGCGCTGCTGGTGGACCCAGCGGCCGAGGGGGAAGCGGGTGACGCCGAGCTCGACCTCGGTGTCGTACGGGACCGCGTACAGCCCCTCGATGGCCTGCTCCTCGCGCCACCGGCGCAGGGCCTGGTAGCCCTCCAGCCACACGAGGGACTCGGGCCGGTAGACGCGGGTGCGGAGGAACGCGGAGATGGTGGCCGGATCGCGGGGGCCGGAGAAATGCAGCAGCGCCGACTCGACGATCGGCCCGCGCCCGGCCTCCCTGGTCTCGGCCTCGCCCTCTCCGTCGGCGCGGATGATGCGGCCGTCGGCGTCGCGGACGAGGTGGTGGAGCTTCTCCCTGGGCGGGCGGGTGAGCGCGCGGGACGCGAGCTGTTCGACGAGGTGCTCGTCATGGGAGCGCAGGCCCTGGAGCACGGCGACGAGGGGGGCGTACGAGGCCGAGGCGACCATGTCCTCGGGGTCTTCGCCGGCTTCGAGGAAGACCGGGACGATGATGCGGGCGGTCTTGGCCGTGCCGTCGGGATGGGGGCGCAGGGCGCGGCCGATGTTCTGGACGATCTCGACCTGGGATCCGCGCGTGTCGGCGAAGCAGATCGCCTCGACTCCGCGCTCGCCGACGATGTCGACGCCTTCGCCGAGGACACGTACGGAAGCGAGGAACGCGCGGTGCACCCTCGCGCCGTCGGAGTCGATGCCGTTGGCGAACTGACGCAGGGTCTCGCGGCGTTCGGCGACGAGATGGTCCCCGCACAGCCACGCCGACCACACCCGGCCCGGCGGTACGTGCCGGTAGGGCTCCAGCTCGTACGGCTGCGCGTCGATCGAGGAGGCCGGCAGCGCGGAAGCGCCGTCGAGGAATCTGTCGGACGCCTCGGTGGCGTACAGCTGGGCGGCCGTCTCGGGCAGCTTGCCCGCGAACGCCGCCGCCTCCTCGACCCGGTGATGGAACGTCATCACGGTCTTCAGATTGTGGCGCGCGGCGTGTTCGAGGAGCGCGGTCTGCAGCAGGGCGAGCCGGCGGCCGCGCAGCGCTTCCTCGGAGCGTTCCGAGCCGCCCTCGCCGAGGGCCCGCGGTCCCCCGACCGGCTCCGGGTCGCGGATCTCGATCACGTCGATCTCGAATCCGGCGAGGATCTCGCGCTCGATCGCCTCCGACAGCCCGAGCTCGTGGATCCACTCCCCGTACGGGCCGTCAGGGTCGGAGACCATGGACGCGATCTCCGCCTCCCGGCCGCCGTTGCGCGGCCGGGCCGCGGCGAGGACGCGCGGCGTCGCTGTCAGGTAGAGGCGGAAGTCGGCGGGGATGCGGGCCTGGTCGTGGATCGCGGACCACGACCGTCCAAGATCCCCTGCGGTGCCGTGCGCCTCGTCGACGACCGCGAGGTCGAACCGGTGCATCGTCTGTCCGTACAGGCGCTCTCCGCCCGCGAGCGCGGCTTCGAGCGGCCCGCGGACCTTGGCCTGTCCCGACGGGTCCTGCGGGTCGTCCCGGTCCACCAGAGAGGCGTACGTGGAGAACACGACCACCGGCCCCGTCCCCGCCCACAGCGCGAGCTGGATCGGGTTGGTCGTCGACCGCACCCCGAGCCGCTCCAGGACGTCGTCCTTCTCCAGCGAGCACACCGCCACCATCGGCCCGTTGTGGCCGACGCGGCGCCATGCCTGCGCGGTCTGCACCAGCAGGTCGAGTGTGGGCACCATGACGAGGATCCGGCCGCCGGAGAAGCAGGACAGGGCGGCCGAGGCGGCGGTGATCGTCTTGCCCGATCCGGTCGCGGACACGAACGTCGCCCGCTCCCCGGCCGGCCGCACGGCCGACCTGGCCGGGAACCCGGCCCACCGGCGGATGTGGGCCAGTCCGTCGACCTGGTGCTCGCGGAGCTGGATACCCGGCACTTGTGCTCTTCTCCCCGCCTCAGAGACCGAACTCGATGTTCTGCACGTCGAGCATGTGCACCTCCTCCAGGCTGCCGGCGCGGGTGCCGCGGTTCTGGAAGTACACCTCCTTCAGCCCCTCTGCCGCGATCTTCCTCAACTGGGCGTCGGACGCCCCCTGTTCCTGGGCGTTGAAGAGGCGAGCGGCGAACTGCGGTGGCAACGCCACGGTGAGGTGCCTCATGCGGGCCTCGTCGGTGGTGCCGACCGGGGCGCTGTAGCCGAGCCGGGCCCGGACGTCGACGACGATGCCGTTCGTGCTGGACGCCGCCTTCTTGGCCTTCGCCCGCACCTGCGGCTGCCACCGCTTCCTCACCTCCGCCTCCATACGGCCGGCCAGGTCGGGGCGGGGCTTTCTGATCTGGTCCTTGACGTACCGCTCGACGGTGCGCTGGCTGATCCGCAGCATCCGGGCGACAGCCTTCGTCCCCTTCATCTGCTTGACCAGGTAACGCATCTGCGCACCGGCGCTCTTGGGGATCGGGCGGGTGACCGCCTGCTCCAGTGCCCTGTCGAGACCTTCGCCGACCGAGTTCGCCATCGCCTGCTCCTACTCCCCCGTGTCCTGGGCGGCGATGTCGCCGGTCTTGATGTAACGGGCCAGGTTGAGCTCTTGGCCGTACTCCTCGCGGATGCCCTCGGCCCACAGCACGCTCTGGGTGCCCTCGTGCTTGACCATCCCCGGGGAGACGCCGATCCGGAAGCTGCCCGGCACCGTCTTCCCCTCGGCGTCGTACGGCAGGACGTCCAGCGGGCTCGGTCCGTCGGCGGCGTAGACGGCGCAGTCCGACAGGACCGCCACCGGGTAGCGGCCGGTCTCGGCGGCGAGCGCGACGATCTTACGGTGCATTCCGACGCGGGCGCGGGAGATGACCGCGGCACGGATGTCGGGGCGCCATGTCGGGCGGGCGAGCGCCGGCCACGGCTGTCCGGGGCGCCAGCCCCCGCCGCGCGGACGTTCGCGGAGCTTGCCGATGCCGCCCTTCACCGTGGCCTTGATCGCGGACACCACGATCGCCATCTCGGGGTCGTGCTGCTTGTAGCCGTCCATCGCCGCGAGCAGCTCGGTCGGGTTCAGGTCCTCGGTCACGCCGAGATCGGCCATGGTGGCGACGTACGCGTCACGCAGGCGCTTGTACCAGTCGTCGAGGAAGCGGCCGCTCTCCGGGCGGATCCATGCCTCGGCCGGGGCGACGTCGTAGCCGAGCTCGACCGCATAGGCCACCGTCGGGGTCGCGTACCAGGCCGGGCCCTCGGGCCGCTCGCCGGACGGGGTGAACGGGCTGGGGAGCAGGTCGGCTTCGAGGGTGTGCCACTGCTTGCCGACCTTCACCCGGGACAGGTCGACGTGGGAGAGGTCGACCAGCCACGCCCCGGGGCGCTTCGCGTCGAACTGCGGGTCGGTCACATGGACCGGCGGTTGGGCGAGGCCGACGATCGCGCCGTTCGAGGCGGCGGCGAAGGCCATGTTCACGTCGATGCCGACCAGATGACGCCGCATGCACTCGGCGTCCGTGAGCGGCCGCGCCCAGTCGTACGCCTCCTCCAGCAGCATCTCGGCCGGCCCCCGCTGATGGAAGCGCGGCAGGTCGGCGAGGAGCGGATGCCCGTCGGGGGCCTCGCACGGCGCGCAGTCGACCGCGTCCTTCCCGAGCGACCCGGGGTTGTGCTCGCTGTGCCGCTTGCCGTTCTCGTCCGGCGCGCCGGCCCTGGTGGGCGGGCGCAGGGCGGTCATCAGCTCCAGCCCGGTCACGGCCGTGGTGCCGCGAGGTGTCAGCACCCGGGAGGCGTACGTCCCCAGGAGCCGGGCCAGTTCAGCCGGCGGAAGAGTGGCGGCGCCGTCCCAGTGGCGGGCGTCGAGCGCGTCCCAGGACGGGATGCACAGCTGCACGCACCGGCGTCGGCCCCCCTGCGCGGGGCGGTAGATCCACGCCCATGGCCCGAGGCCACGTCGGGTCAGCAGCCACTCGGCCCCGGCCAGCTGCTTGACGGTCTTGTGATCCTCCGGCAGCCGCCCTTCGAGACGCTCCTCCTCAGTCAGCCGGTCCGGCAGGCCGTAGCGCTCGCAGGCAGCCTCGGTGAGCACCAGCAGCGGGTCAGCGTCCTTGCCCGCCCCGTGCAGCCTCGGAGCACCGAGCTTCGCCTCGGCCAGCGTCCACTCCACCAGCGCGGGGAGCGAGTTGGCGGGCACGTCCAGGACGAGACCGCCCACGCAGTACGCCAGCACCTGCCCCTCGTCGTCGACGGCGACGTCGGCGGGGGGGGCGCGGCGGGCGGCGGGGGGGGCGGCGCCCCCCCGCGGCGGGGGGGTGCTCGTGCCCGCGCCGCGCCCGCGGCGGGG
>NZ_JBHWBS010000009.1:74856-129594 GCF_042735655.1 Streptomyces sp. NPDC059567
GACTCGCGAAGCGGGGGTCGACGTCGCCCGACAGCGGCGTGGTGTTCCTCTGCCCGGCTCTCCGCGCGCTCGGTCGGCGAGGCGTGGACGACGGCGGTCGGGGGGCGGACGCCGGTCGCGGCACGGGCGTCGGGGCGGTGAGGGGGTCGGCGGGGCGGGGCGGGAGGCTATGGTCTGTGGTCGCGGGAGCGGGGGCTGCGGATGCGGTCCTCGCTTCCGCCGCCGCTCCGTCCGGCGCGCCGGCGAACTCTTCGGGCACCACCGTGTCCTGAGGCGGAGTGTCGGCGTTGGCGTCGGCGTCGGCCGGGTAGAGCTTCGCGAGCCCGTCGAGCAGGCGCGCGTACGCGTCACGCTCCGGCGGCCGCGGCTCCGTCTTGCCGGACTCCCAGCCGCTCACCGTGGCACGGCGCACCTGCAGCGCTCCCGCCACCTCGTCGACCGTCAGGCCATGAGCCTTACGCAGCCGCCTGCGCTCCTCGGGCGGCGGCAGTGTGGCGCGGGACGCGAGTAGCGCGTCGATCGCGTCGAACAACTCGGACAAGAGACCACCTCCTGCGGACACCTTAGACCGCGAACCGTACGGAGCGCGTACATTCAGCGTACGAATCGCGTACTGAATGCGTACTGGCGCTGCCTTGGCGTCCCTTCACCGCACCGCACGGCGGCCGGGGCCGGGCGGCCATTCGGCGGGTCAAGGAGCGAGTGCCGCCAGGTTCACCGGGGAATCGGGGTGGCCCCGGTGGCGGTTATGGACAGGTCCCAGAGCCGTGCGGCGCCTCGGGGGCGATGGCGGACTCCGCCGTCGTCCATCGACGCGTCGGTGGCAGCGACGCATGCGACGTCGCAGTCTTCGAGATAGAGCCCACCGCGGTCGTCGAGGAGTGGGGACGTTCGATGTCGACTGGCTGCTGATCTGCGTGAAGCTGCGTGAATCCGGGATGCCTCTAGCCGACCTCAAGCGGTTCGCCGAGCTGGTGCGGCAGGGGCCGGGCAACGAGGCGGAACGCCTGCGGCTCCTCGACGCCCATCGGCAGCGCGTCGACGCACAGATCCAGGCGTTGGAGGAGTGCCGTTCCGTCATCGCGTGGAAGGTCGGCGTCTACGCCGACCGCCTCGCCCGCGGCGCGGCCGGCGGCCTCTGGGACCCGACGGCCTGAGACGGGCACAACCGGGCAGGCCTTCTCCCGCCGGGCGGCGTCGTCATCCGTGGCGTGACATCGTGGGGGCATGGCGATCGAGGTGCGACCCGCTTCGGTCTTCGAGGACGTCCGGGCCGTGATCGGCCCGAAGTCGGCCGGAGCCAATGTCTGCTGGTGTCTGAGCTACCGGATCCCGTCCAAGCTCAACCAGGAGTTGCGCGGGCCGGCGCGTGGTGAGTACGTCGCCGAGCTGTGCCGCGGGCAGCTTCCTCCTGGAGTGCTCGCCTATGACGGTGACGAGCCGGTCGGTTGGGCCGCCGTGGCTCCGCGCTCGGACACGTCGTTCGCCCGCAGCCGCAGGATCCCGCACGTCGACGATCTGCCGGTCTGGTCGCTGTGGTGCATCCGCGTGCGGCCGGGCCATCGTAAGAGCGGCATCTCGCATGCTCTCATCGCCGGGGCGGTGGAGTTCGCACGCTCCCGCGGCGCGCCGGTGATCGAGGCGTACCCGATCGACAGCGGCGGTGCGAAGGTCGACATGACGATGGCGTACGCGGGGATCAGGAAGAACTTCGAGCGTGCCGGGTTCACCCATGCCGCCGACACCACCTCGGTACTGGCCGGCTTTCCGCGGGTCCTGATGCGGTTGGACCTGCGCTGATCCGCCGGTTCCGCGGGGCTCTGCCGCCGGCGTCCCTCAGGTCGCGCGGGGCCAGGAGCGCAGTAGCGCGTTGATCCTTCCGGCGGTGCAGGTGGGGTCGATGAGGAGGTCCTTGAGGGCGATGGCGTCGTCGCGGGTGGGCTTGACCGTGATGCCGGCGGCTTCCAGGTACATGACTCCGGTGGCGGCGGCGACGGCCATGTTGGAGCGCTCCAGCCAGCGACAGCGGCCCAAGGTGTGTACGAGCGCCGCGGCCCTGGCATACGGGCTGTCGTAGACGGCCTGCTCGAAGATCTCGGCGCGGTGGCGCGCGACGGCGGCGACGGGGACGCCGTAGTCGTCGGGTGCGGGGTCGTTCGCTCCGGCCGCTTCCGCGACCTGGAGGATCCACGGAACGTCGATGTGCAGTTCCATCAGGCGGCGCGTACCCCAGGGGACGCCTGCTGCGCGTTCTCGGCTTCGTCGAAGACGTCCTGGTGCTCCGTGAGGAACCGGGCCGCGGCGTCCACGGCGCGGGCGCGCAGACCGCTGGCGTCGTCCTGCACCAGACGGGCGAGGTAGTCCCCGATGCTCAGACCGAGGTCCGCGGCGCGCTTCTTCGCCAGTTCCGCGACGTCCTGATCCACTCGTGCACCCAGCTGTGTCTTCGCCATGCAGGCATGGTAACAGATGTTACCAATCGTGCGCCACGCCTCGTATCACTCGGTGGGGGGAGCCTGCCCGGCGCGGCGTCGGGGAAGGCAAGAGCATGAGCGAGGAGTTCGCCCGGTGCTCAGAACGGTTCCCTCGCCCGTCCGGTCAAGGTGACCGACCGCGCGACGACGAGCACTTCGGGTTCTCCCCCACTGGCCTGCCTGCGAGGGAGCAGCACATGACCGAGGCCCGAACCGACAGGGGTGATGGGACGATGCCGGCCGGGCCGGATCACAGCTCTGAAGCGGTCGCCGACCTTCGGCGCACGGGGATCGATCCGAATTTCTGGTACCCGGTGGCCGTTTCGGGAAGCGTCCCCAAGGGAGGGACGTTCCCGGCCGTGTTCGCGGGTGAGCGGATCGCGCTGTACCGAGGCGAGGGCGGGACGGTCTACGCGCTGGAGGACCGGTGCGCCCACCGTCAGGTACCGCTGAGCATGGGCGTCGTGGAAGGCGAGGCGCTGCGCTGCTGCTATCACGCCTGGGCCTATCGGGGGAACGGTCGCATCTCGCAGATCCCCTATCTGCCCAAGGGGACGGATCGGCCGCCGCGCGGTGTGCGCGCCTATCCGGTCCGCGAGGCGTACGGCCTCGTCTTCGTCTTTCCCGGCGATCCTGACAAGGCGTTCGGATCCGGGCTCCCCGAGCTGCCGGCGTTCCATTCCCCCGGGCACAAGACCATGACCTTCTCCCGCACCGTGCGCTGCCACTACACGTTCATGCACGAGAACCTGCTGGACATGAATCACCAGTTCTTGCACCGGGGCGTGCTCGGCAGAATCCAGCCGAAGCTCCTCGGGTACGAAACGGGCCCGGACTTCGTCGAGGCTCGGTACCTGTTCGTACCGGGCGGGGGCAGGAAGGACCGCGGTGCGGGTCTGCTGTCCGCCGAGGGGATGAGCGGCGGCTCGACACCCGACGTCATCACCGTCCGCTCCCAATACCCGTACCAAACCCTGCAAGCGATCCCCGAGAATGCCACGCTCCCGGCGTTCTCGCTGTGGGCGGCTTACGTTCCCCAGGATGCCGAGCAGCGCGTCAACCACACCTTCGGGCTGCTTTCGATCGCCAAACCGTCCATCCCGGGGGCCCTTCAGCTCGCATGGCCGCTGATCCGGCGCTTCACCGAGCGGGTCTTCGCCGAGGACCGGATGGCCGTCGAGGCGGAACAGCGCGCTTGGGACGAGCAGGGTGCGGACTGGAACCAAGAGGTGTTCCCCCTGATCCTCCACCTCCGCGACATGCTGCGGTCCAACGGTGTCCCACTCCGCCCGACACCCGCGGCCACCCCTGGGACGTGCGGGGGCATCGCGGGACTCTCGTCGTCCCCCACACAGGGCTGAGGCGTCGACGGGGCTCACGGAGCTTCGTGGGGTCAGCCCTGCGGCGGCTGCTCGGTGACTCGCTCGGTGACTCGCGTTCCGGGGTGCGCGAGTGCGCACAGGAAGGCGATGGCCAGCGCGATCGCCATGCCGTAGAAGACCCACTGGTTGGCCTCGGCGAAGTCCATGCGGATCGCGTCGCCCGCGCCCTGCAAGGCCCTCGCCACCGGCCCGTCGCCGGTGGGGCCCTGGCCGTCCGGGTGGCCGGTGATCGCCTCGGCGACCTGGCCGGCCGTCGATTCGGCCTCGGCCGGTGGCAGCCCTCGTTCCTGGAGCGTCGAGGCGATCCGGTCCGTGGAGACGTGGGTCAGGACGGTGCCGAAGACGGCCATGCCGACGGCGGCCGCGTAGTTGCGGATCGTCTGGGTGATCCCGGTGACCTCGCCGTACGAGGCGCCGATGGACCGATTGACGGCGTCGGTGGACGCGGGGGCCAGCAGGAACCCGATGCCGGCGCCCGCCATGGCCGCGTACGGCCACTGGTCGTGCATCGACAGGTCGGTCAGCTTCTGGGCCCAGAGGAAGAAGCCGACCGCACCGAGCGCGCAGCCGATCTTCATGGCCGGCCGGGCGCCCCGCTTGTCGAGGATTTTGCCGCCCCACTGGGAGGCGAGGCCGAAGCCGAGGAAGAAGTACAACAGGAACAGCGCGGCCTGGTTCGGTGAGGCGCTCAGAGAGACCTGGGCATACACGGACGCGAAGAAGAACACCGGCACGAAGGCGAGCATCGCGAAGAACAGCACGAGGCTGTCGACCGTGAAGGCCCGGTCCCGGAAGACGTCGAGATTGATCAGCGGGTGCGCGGTGCGCCGCTCGTAACCGAAGCACAGCAGCAGGATCACGAGACCGCCGACGATGCAGGCCCAGGTCGTGACGCTGCTCCAGCCCCAGGCCGACGCCTGCTGGAAGCCCAGCACGCTCAGGCCCATGCCGGCGGCCACGAGCACGGCGCCGACGACGTCGAGCCGTTCCTGACGGCGCTTCTCGGGGATCCGGGCCAGCACGGTGAGCACGATCGCGACGACGGCGACCGGCACGTTGACCCAGAAGATCGCCCGCCAGGTCCACTGGGTCAGCCAGCCGCCCAGCAGAGGGCCGATGGCGGTCAGGGCGCCCGACAGCCCGAAGAACAGGGCGAGGGCCCGGCCGCGCCGGTCGACCGGGAAGACCGCGACGACGACCGCCAGCGCGGCGGGGAACATCAGGGCGGCGCCGAGACCTTGGGTGGCACGGAAGATGATCAGCCATGTCTGTGCGAAGTCGCCGGCGGGCACGCAACCGCACAGCACGGACGAGACGACGAAGAGCAGGGTGCCCAGCAGCATGATCCGACGGTGCCCGAAGAGGTCGGAGAGCCGTCCGCCGAGGGCGAAGAAGGCAGCGAGGGCGAGCAGATAGGCGTTGACCACCCATTGCATTCCGGAGGCGGACAGGCCGAGCTCGTCGGTGATGCTCGGGGCGGCGATCGACACGATGGTCTGGTCGATGAACGTCATCGAGACCGCGAAGAGCATGGCCGCAAGGGCAAGCCTCTGGCGGGGCGCCTGCGCGGTCGCGGCGGCGGACAGCCCGGACGGCGGGGAAGTACCAACCATGTAGGGATGATCTCCCCGCACCGCCGCACGTGCATGCGGGGCGACGCCGCGCCGGGACCGCAGGCGCGGGCTGCCCAGGGCGGCTGTCCACGCTCCTTCCGCGCTCTCTCCGCGCTCCCTCCGTGTCGGGTCGGAGGTCGCGGCCGGAAGTCGGCGTCGGCGGGGGCATGGCCGGAGTCGCGCATGCGCGCCCCACGTTGCATCAAAAGGGGATGTATCGAGATTCCCAAGACCCAAGACGGTTCTTGAATCGTTCCATCGCACCGCTGAGGTACGCACATCGAAAGGCACATCGACTGCCTACGGACAGGGTTGACACCCTCCCCGACCAGCCCCTAGCTTCCGTGCTGAATCGTTTCAGAGTGCCCAGCCGTAGGAGCCCTCAAGTGACCGACCTCGCCGCAGTGAAGGCCGCGCTGAAGACCCAGGCCGTGGAGACCCCGTCGTGGGCGTACGGGAATTCGGGGACCCGCTTCAAGGTGTTCGCCCAGAAGGGCGTGCCGCGTACCCCGCAGGAGAAGCTGGCCGACGCCGCCAAGGTGCACGAGTTCACGGGCGTGGCCCCCACGGTCTCCCTGCACATCCCCTGGGACGAGGTCGACGACTACGCGGCGCTGGCGAAGTACGCCGAAGAGCGTGGTGTGAAGCTCGGCGCGATCAACTCCAACACCTTCCAGGACGACGACTACAGGCTGGGCAGCATCTGCCATCCGGACGCGACGGTACGGCGCAAGGCCGTCGACCATCTGCTGGAATGCGTCGACATCATGGACGCGACCGGCTCGCGGGATCTGAAGCTCTGGTTCGCCGACGGCACGAACTATCCCGGCCAGGACGACATCCGTCAGCGCCAGGACCGGCTCGCCGAAGGACTCGCCGAGGTGTACCAGCGGCTCGGCGAGGAGCAGCGGATGCTCCTGGAGTACAAGTTCTTCGAGCCGGCCTTCTACACCACCGACGTACCGGACTGGGGCACGGCGTACGCCCACTGTCTCAAGCTCGGCGACAAGGCCCGGGTCGTCGTCGACACCGGCCACCACGCGCCCGGCACGAACATCGAGTTCATCGTCGCCACCCTGCTGCGCGAGGAGAGGCTCGGCGGATTCGACTTCAACTCCCGCTTCTACGCCGACGACGACCTGATGGTGGGCGCGGCCGACCCGTTCCAGCTGTTCCGGATCATGTACGAGGTGGTGCGCGGCGGCGGCTTCACCTCGGACGTCGCATTCATGCTCGACCAGTGCCACAACATCGAGGCCAAGATCCCGGCGATCATCCGGTCGGTGATGAACGTGCAGGAGGCGACGGGCAAGGCGCTGCTGGTCGACGGGGACGCGCTCGCCGCGGCGCAGCGGGAAGGCGACGTCCTCGCCGCGAACGCCGTGCTCATGGACGCCTACGACACGGACGTACGGCCTCTTCTCGCCGAGCTCCGCGAGGAGTCGGGGCTCGACCCCGACCCGATCGCCGCTTACCGCCGCTCCGGCTGGCAGCAGCACATCGCCGCCGAGCGGGTCGTCGGGACCCAGGCCGGCTGGGGCGCCTGACTCCCCCGCCTCGCTCACACCCTCACCATGCACGCCCTCACCATGCTCACTCTCACCATTCCGATGACGCCTGGAAGAAGTCCGATCATGACGTCCCCTCCCGAGGCCGCCGCCCTTCTGGCCCGTTCGCATCGGCTCGGCGCCGATCCTCGCAACACCAACTACGCCGGCGGCAACGCCTCCGCGAAGGGCACCGGCACCGACCCCGTCACCGGCGGGGACGTCGAGCTGATGTGGGTGAAGGGGTCCGGCGGTGACCTCGGCACGCTCACCGGGACCGGGCTCGCCGTGCTGCGCCTGGACCGGCTGCGGGGGCTCGTCGACGTCTACCCGGGTGTCGAGCGCGAGGACGAGATGGTCGCCGCGTTCGACTACTGCCTTCATGGCAAGGGCGGTGCGGCTCCCTCGATCGACACCGCCATGCACGGGCTCGTCGACGCCGCCCACGTCGACCATCTGCACCCCGACTCCGGGATCGCGCTGGCCTGCGCCGCCGACGGGGAGAAGCTGACCGCCGAGTGCTTCGGTGACAGCGTGGTGTGGGTGCCGTGGCGGCGGCCGGGCTTCCAGCTGGGGCTGGACATCGCGGCGGTCAAGAGGGCCAATCCGCAGGCCATCGGGTGCGTTCTCGGCGGGCACGGCATCACCGCCTGGGGTGACACCTCCGAGGAGTGCGAGCGGAATTCGCTGCACATCATCCGGACCGCCGAGGCGTTCCTCGCCGAGCGGGGGAAGCCGGTGCCCTTCGGGACCGTCGTCGCAGGGTACGAGGCGCTGCCCGAGGGCGAGCGGCGTGAGCGGGCCGCGGCACTCGCGCCGTACGTGCGGGCGATCGCCTCCCAGGACCGGCCACATGTCGGGCACTTCGACGACTCCGACGCCGTGCTGGATTTCGTGGCGCGGTCCGAGCACCCCCGGCTCGCCGCGCTCGGCACCTCCTGCCCGGACCACTTCCTGCGCACCAAAGTGCGGCCCCTCGTCCTGGACGTGGCGCCCACCACGCCGCTGGAGGAGGCGATCGCGCGGCTCAAGGACCTGCACGCGGCCTACCGCGAGGAGTACGCCGCCTACTACCAGCGGCATGCCGAGCCCGACTCCCCCGCCATGCGGGGCGCCGACCCCGCGATCGTGCTCGTGCCCGGTGTCGGCATGTTCTCCTTCGGCAAGGACAAGCAGACCGCACGCGTGGCCGGCGAGTTCTATGTCAACGCGATCAATGTGATGCGGGGCGCCGAGGCAGTGTCCTCGTACCGGCCGATCGAGGAGTCGGAGAAGTTCCGCATCGAGTACTGGGCGTTGGAGGAGGCCAAGCTCCGGCGGCTGCCGGAGCCCAAAGCCCTGGCGGCCCGGGTGGCTCTGGTCACCGGAGCGGGCAGCGGAATCGGGAAGGCGATCGCACACCGGCTGGTCGCCGAGGGTGCGTGTGTCGTCGTCGCGGACCTGGACACCGAGAACGCCACCGCCGTCGCCGAGGAACTGGGCGGGCCGGACAAGGCCGTCGCCGTGACCGTCGATGTCACCTCGGAGGAGCAGATCGCCGAGGCGTTCAAGGCCGCCTTGCTCGCCTTCGGCGGGATCGACCTCGTCGTCAACAACGCCGGCATCTCCATCTCCAAGCCGTTGCTGGAGACTTCGGCGAGGGACTGGGACCTCCAGCACGACATCATGGCCCGCGGCTCCTTTCTCGTCTCGCGCGAGGCGGCCCGCGTGATGATCGCGCAGGAACGGGGCGGCGACATCGTGTACGTGGCCTCCAAGAACGCGGTCTTCGCCGGACCGAACAACATCGCCTACTCCGCCACCAAGGCCGACCAGGCACACCAGGTCCGGCTGTTGGCCGCCGAGTTGGGTGAGCACGGCATCCGGGTCAACGGCGTCAACCCGGACGGCGTGGTGCGCGGCTCCGGCATCTTCGCCGGCGGCTGGGGTGCCCGGCGAGCCGCGACGTACGGCATCGAGGAGGAGAGGCTCGGCGAGTTCTACGCCCAGCGCACCATCCTCAAGCGCGAGGTCCTGCCCGAGCACGTCGCCAACGCCGTGTTCGCCCTGACCGGCGGCGAGTTGACGCACACGACGGGGCTGCACGTCCCGGTCGATGCCGGCGTCGCGGCCGCCTTCCTGCGGTGAGTGCGGCCGTGAGATCGAAGGCGGCGGCCTATGCCGCGGTCGACCTCGGCGCGTCCAGCGGGCGGGTGATGGTCGGCCGCGTCGGCCCCGGCAGCCTGGACCTGACCGAGGTGCACCGCTTCCCCAACCGGCCCGTCCGGGTGCCCGAGGGGTTGCGCTGGGACGTGCTGTCTCTGTACGCGGGAGTCCTGGACGGCCTGAGGGCGGCCGGTCAGGTGGAGTCCGTCGGCATCGACAGCTGGGCCGTGGACTACGGCCTGCTCGACGGCGACGGGGCTCTGCTCGGCAACCCCGTCCACTACCGGGACACCCGCACCGACGGCGTCGCGGAGAAGGTGTGGGCGTCCGTCCCGGCAGCCGAGCTGTACGCGGCGACAGGTCTGCAGTACGCGCCGTTCAACACCCTGTTCCAGCTGACCGCCGCAGCACAGTCGGCCCAACTTACCCATGCAAGGCGGCTGTTGCTCATCCCCGACCTGCTGACCTACTGGCTGACGGGCGAGCAGGGGACCGAACTGACCAACGCCTCCACCACCCAGCTCATCGACCCCCGGACGCGGGACTGGTCCCGCGGCATCGCCGCCCGGCTCGGCATCGACCTGAGCCTGTTCGCGCCGCTGCGCCGGCCCGGCGATCCGGCCGGCGTACTGCGGCCCGAGGTGCTGGAGCAGACCGGGCTGCCCGGTCCCGTACCGGTGACGGCGGTCGGGTCTCACGACACCGCGTCCGCCGTGGCCGCCGTCCCCGCCACAGGGGAACGCTTCGCCTACATCTGCACCGGCACCTGGTCCCTCGCGGGCCTGGAGCTGACGGCGCCCGTGCTCACGGAGGACAGCCGCGCCGCCAACTTCACCAACGAACTCGGCCTGGACGGCACCGTCCGCTACCTCCGCAACATCATGGGCCTGTGGCTGCTCCAGGAATGCGTACGAGCCTGGGGCGACCCGGACCTCGGCGAGCTGCTGCGCGGGGCGGCGGCGGTCCCGCCACTGCGCTCGGTCGTCGACGCGGGCGACGCGGCCT
The DNA here is from genome assembly GCF_042735655.1 of Streptomyces sp. NPDC059567. Classification (NCBI taxonomy): domain Bacteria; kingdom Bacillati; phylum Actinomycetota; class Actinomycetes; order Kitasatosporales; family Streptomycetaceae; genus Streptomyces; species Streptomyces sp. NPDC059567. The sequence continues at coordinate 85,023 of NZ_JBHWBS010000009.1, forward strand.
TCCTCACTCCGGGCCGGATGCCGGAGCGCATCGCCGAGGCATGCCACGGATCCGGACAGCGGGTCCCCGGGACACCCGCCGAGGTCACCCGCTGCATTCTCGACTCCCTCGCCCTCGCCCACAGACGGGCGATCGAGGACGCCCAGCGACTGGCCGACCACCCCGTCGACGTCGTCCACATCGTCGGCGGCGGCACCCGCAACGCGCTGCTGTGCCAACTCACGGCCGACGCCTGCGGACTGCCCGTCACGGCCGGCCCGACGGAGGCCGCCGCACTCGGCAACGTGCTCGTGCAGGCCAGGGCCCACGGGTTCCTGGGTGACCGGGGGTCCATGCGCCGACTGGTCGCAAACACACAGTCGTTGACACGGTACGAGCCGCGGGCCAGCACCGCGGCCTGGCGCGCGGCCGAGGAACGACTTGCCCGCGCATGAGCGCCGGCCCTCTGATCGCACGAGGGTCGGTTCTTGCCGAGGCCGTTGAGCGGTGGACAGCCCTACGGCGCTGGGCGATCATCGCCGCGATGAACAGCGAAACCCGCTCCACCCCCAGACGCGTCCGCTTCGTCGAGCTCAGCGCAAAGGCGCTGAGGGCGCTTGCCGACGGTGACCTCGCCGGCGGCAGCGCCGAGGCCGGGGTCGACCTTGACGAACACTTCGTCGGCGACCGAGCCCGCCGGATCTTCGGCTGTCGCGCCGACCAGCTCGCCGGGAACCCCTCTGTCGCGCCCTGGATCACGCGGGCCGCGGTGTCCGAACCGGACGGCACCGTCGTCGGCGACGCAGCGTTAGGACCACGAAGGGCAAGCGTCGGCTCCTGCTCGGCCTCCGCACGAGGCTGAGCTCTGGATCCGCGACCGTCTCGGCGATGGCCGCTGGCTGGCGTGGGTAGCCGAGACCGGAGGCGAGATCTTCGGTCACGTCTTCCTGTGTCTGGTGGAGCGGATGCCGGAGCCCTACGGCGACAACAACCCGGTCGGCTATGTCACGAACTTCTTCGTCCTGCCGTCCCAACGCGACAACGGAGTCGGCTCGGCGCTCCTTGAAGCGTTGAAGCAGCATTCACGCGGCGCCGGTTTCGAGGGCTTGATCGTCTGGCCGTCTGAGCGCAGCACCCCGCTCTATCGGCGCTCCGGGTTCCGGCCTCCGGAGGAACTGCTGGAACTTCCGCTCGACACCTGATGAGATCCACTTCCGGATGGGCGTTCAGGGCACCAGCTCCGCCATCGTGGCGAGCGCCAGCGACGGGTTGGCGGCCGCAGCTTCGACGACCTGCCACTCCGTGTCCGTGAGCAGCTCCGCGATGACCTGCGGCGGGAGGGACGGATGGCCGGCGGCGATGGGCCTTGCCTGTCTGTCCGTCAGGCACGCGAGCAGCGCCGGGGCGCTCGTGTGGCGATGCCGTGCCACCTCCCGGAACGCTTTCCGAACCGGTGGTTCGTGCCGTGTCAGGCCCTCCAGCAGCGCCGGGGACGCGTCCGGGTTGGTCGCGACCCGGGCGATGACCCGAACTCCGTGCCGGTCGACCATGGCACGCAACTGAGCCTCGGAGAGGCCCGGGTGCGCGGCGATGGACTTGACCACCTTCGCGTCGGGGTCGATGGCCAGCGCGTCGCGAATCTCCGGCGGCAGATCGTGTCGTTGGGCCAGGAGCATCCGGACGGCCGCGTGTGGCGACGCGGCCAACTCCTCGATCTCGACGGGCGAGGCCGCGGCGATCCGCGGCAGCAGTGTGGGGCCGAACTTGGTCGTGGCGGCGAGGCCGGTGAGCACGTCGAGCGGCAGGTGTGGGTTGTGCGCGAGCCTGCGCTGCACGTCGTGGCCGCGGTCGGCGGCCAGCATGCGGATCAGGGCGTCCTCGATCGCGGGGTTCTCGGCCAGGTCGGCTCGGACACCGGGGTGATGATCCGCGGCGAGTCGTTCGTACACCTCCGAGGGGAGGTCCGGGCGGACCGCGAGTTCCCCGCGGAGCAGCGGGGAGGTGTGGTGGGCGAAGCCGACGACGGCCTCGGCGGGCGTAGCCCGATTCCGTAGTGCCGCCTCCCGTATGCCGTGGATGGTGGACTCGTGGGAGCCGTCGCAGGACGCGCCCGGCAGCAGATCGCAGTCGAGTCGGGGGCATTCCGGATCATGCACGTACGGCGTCTCTTCTCGGTCGCAGACCAGACACCGCTCCGCGGGAGGCAACCCCTCGCCGGTGAGCAGCGCTGCCAGCACCGCCGGGGGCGTCGCCTCGTTGGCTGCCACCGCGCGGCGGACCTCGGCGTGTGGGTGGCCCGCAAGCCGGACGGCGACTTCCGGCGCGGTCCACAGAGCGAGCTCCGCGACGACCCGTACGTCGGTGTCCACTGCGAGCGTCTCCGCCACGTCGAACGGGAGGCCGGAGCAGGCAGCCAGCTGCTCCCGGCGCTCGACCACCGGATCCGCTGCGAGACGGCGCGCCCTTTCCGGGTCACCGACACCTTCGTGGAGCAAGGCAAGGGCGGCGTACGGCTGCGCTGCGGGATCGATGTCTGCGGCGGTCAGCTTGTGCTCGTACGCGAGCCGGCCCGCGCTCTCTTCGACGCGCGAGACCAACGCGACCGCCTGTGCATGGCTGAGGTCCTCGCGACTGGCCAACGCTGAGGCCATGTCGGTGTCGGTGTCGGCGAGCGCGATCAGCCGGTCGACTAGGGCGTTTCTTTCCGATCAGCGGGCGGACCAGATGAAGATGCTGGCGATGTGGAGTCCGGCGCGGAACACGGTGGCGGTCTTCTCGTAGCGGGTCGCCAGGCCGCGCCAGTTCTTTAGGCGGTTGATACAGCGCTCAACGGTGTTGCGCTGCTTGTAGGCCGCGCGGTCGAAGGCGGGCGGGCGGCCGCCTCGCCGGCCCTTGCGCTTGCGGTTGGCGATCTGGTCAGCGGGCTGCGGGATCACCGCACGGATGCTGCGCCTTCGCAGGTGCTCGCGGATAGCCCTCGACGAGTAGGCCCGGTCCGCCAGGACTACCAGGGGTCGGGTCCGAGGCCTGCCGATCGTCCTGGGCACGCGCAGGGCGGACATGACCTGCTGGAAAACGGGTGCGTCGTTGGCCTGCCCCGGGGTGAGGACAAAGCACAGCGGGCGGCAGCGGCTGTCCGCCGCGAGGTGGATCTTGGTGGTCAACCCGCCGCGGGAGCGTCCGATGGCGTGGTGGTCTGGTTCGTCGGCCGGGGCCCCCTTTTTCGGGCCCCGGCTGCGTTCTGATGGGCGCGCACGATGGTGGAGTCGACCGAGACGACCCAGTCCAGGTCGCTTTCGGCGTCGGCCTGGGCGAGCAGGGCAGTGAAGACGCGCTCCCAGGTGCCGTCGATCGCCCAGTTCCGCAGCCGGGTGTAGACGCCCTTCCACGATCCGTACTCGCGGGGCAGGTGTATCCACTGCGAACCGGTCTGGAACTTCCAAGCGATCGCGTCGATCACCTGGCGGTGATCACGCCACCGCCCGCCCCGCTTCGGCGTCCGATCCGGCAACAACGGCTCTATGCGCGCCCACTGCGCGTCAGTCAACGGCACGACCGGACCAACGATCCGATGATCAGAAAGTGGCGGTCATCAGGCCGGGGTGATTCGGCCATACTGGTGCGATGAACATCGGGGCGGGGCTTGGCGAGGGTGGCTGGGACGATGACGGAGCCCTCCGGGCTGCGCTAGAGCGTACAGCCGAGGGGCTCGGGCTTGCCCTGCCCGAGTCGGACCGGAAGTGGGGTCGCCTCGCAGAGTACGTCGACGCGAGGAGCGGTCGGCGCGTGATGGTGTATCCGCCCAGCGAGAGGCGTCGGACTCTCCAGGTGAACCTCAAGGACAACGGCACACCCTTGGCCTGTGGGTGGACCGCAGACCTGGCCAAAGTGGTCATGGCGACGGCTGCTTGGACGGGCGGCGCGGGCCTCGAGGAGACCAGGGCGCGCGCCCCGTTCGTCCGGTTCAGGCCCTGGGCCCTCGTCCACGAGCGGGAGCCGTTCGGTGTCGTCGAGTTGAGGTGGCGCGTCAAGCTCGACCGCATCCACATGCCGCCGTACAACCGGCACCCGCGCCCCCACGCGGTGCTGGCGGCGGCGTACGCCCAGCCGGTGCTCCGCCAGCTGATGCCGGTCAACAGCCACTTCAATCTCTGGTTCTCCACCAGTGTCGAAGAGTTCTGGAAGACGCGGGTCGGCTACATCATCTGCCCGTACGACGAGGGGCTGTACGGGGTGCGGAACGAAGGCAGGCTGGTCGCTCGCACCGAAACGCCGGAGGAAGCCGTCGCTTTCGTGGTGGCCGCCCTCCCGGAGGGGCTCGGGCCGGCGAGCTGAGGCTAGAGGACCGCGGGCAGCGCGCGGAGCTTTGCAGCACGGGAAGTCGGGACCACCGCCCTGACATGCTGAGGGCAAGATCCGTAAGACACGCCCTAGCTCGGACGGGAGTGCGGGATTGGCAGCGAGCCCGCACAGGACATGGTTCACGGAAGGCATCCTGCCTGGCCGACGACCTAGTGGCTCGCGAATTTCGACGTGGACGAGACGCTGAGGTGTGGCTCGACCGTCTCCGCGGACGCCGCAGCGCCGCCGAGCGAGCGAGGCGCGTCCTGCCGCGGGTCAGGGGCTTCGAGGGCTCCTGGCAGCGCTGTGGTGGGTTCCGGCGGCGCCTCAGGAGCGTTCCCGTATGTCGCCGTCCTCAGGGGCGTGGTGGTTCCGTGTGCTCCAGAGCCTTCTGGGCGGCCAGATAACCCGCGATCTTGAACGCGAGGGCGTGGGAGCCGAACTCCTCGGCCCGGGCCCGGCGCAGCACCACATGGGCGGCGGTCACGACTCCGTGCTCGGGCCGGCTCAGCTGCTCCTCGATCCCCTCGGCGATCGCCGCGAAGAAGCCAAGGAGATCGTCCGGGGGGTCGTACTCCACCGTCAGCCCTTGGGCCACCTCGAAGGAGAGGCCCTCCTCCGCCGGCTCGAAGTCCACCTCGATCTGGGCGAAGTGCGGCGCGCAGTTCTGTCGTTGATGCAGGATTCGCACGCCACGGATCGGGTACGGCGGGAATCGGCGCGGCGCTGACGTCACGCAGGAACGGTACCTCTGCCGAGCGCGGCGACGGAGTCCGCCGGTAGCACCGACCGCGTGGCCCGCGGCCCGTGGCTTCGGGACACGCGGTCCGCTCGGTGTCACCCAGTCATCGGATGAGGGAACGGCCGGTGGGTGCCAGTCGGAGCACTTGAGGGGCTGATGTCTGTTCCCGCTCGATGCCCGGCAGGATCTCGTCCCGCGCGAGGGGATGGGTCCGGAGCTCGGCGACGTGTCGGCGGTGAGCGTCCTCGTCCGGGTACGCGGTGATGACCGCGGTGACGTTCTCTCCCGTACGGACCGGCAGTCCGGAGAATGTGTTGTGCGCCGTCTCGGTGGTGAGGACGGCGAGCGGCGCCGGTCCCGTCGTGTGCAGGACGGGAACGAGGCCGTCCCGGATCAGTGCGGTGCCGTCGGGCCGTCCGGGTGGGAAGGACCAGACCGTGGCGGACACGAACCGGTCCGGCGCGGGAGCTCCCACGCGTGGCCGCTCCGTCGGGGAGACGGAGAGACCGCTCGCGGCGGACAGGGGGCGCAGCAGCAGGACGTCGTCGGAGTCGATCATGGTCGCGTTGGCCTGGGGTCCCTGCTCGGCCCAGACGGGGCCGCCGTAGAAGGCCGTCAGTGCACGGTGGCGTACCGTCATGTCCCGGAATCCGCGCAGCCAGAGGAAGCGGTCCGGATCGTCGAGGTCCCGGAACTGGCCGAGCACGGTCATGCCCGTCTCTTCCTGTGTCTCGACGAACGCTCGGTCGAAGAGTTCGACGAGCTCGTCGCGCCGACCGGGGCGCAGGGTGTACTGGCGAAGCTCGATCACCGCGGGGTGGCCGGCGGGGTCGGTGGAGAGCACGACGGGCTCCTGTTCGGTGGTTCTTCCCGGATGCGGTTCCCGGCTCGTTCGGTCGGAGCCGGGGCGCGGTCCGACGGTATGCAAGCCGTGTGCCAGGGGCTGTCAGTGTTTGCGAGGAGAATGCGTCCATGTCTGCCGGTCGATTGCTGTCGCTGCTGCTGTTGCTGCAATCCCGTGGCCGCATGTCCGCGCGCGGCATCGCCGACGAGCTGGGGGTGTCGGTGCGGACCGCCTACCGCGACGTGGAACGTCTGCAGACCGCAGGGGTCCCTGTCTACGCGGAGCCGGGCCGCAGCGGCGGCTATCAGCTGCTCGACGGCTACCGCACACGCCTCACGGGGATGAGCGAGGGTGAGGCGCGGGCGCTGCTGTTCGCCGGTCTGCCCGGGCCCGCCGCCGATCTGGGCCTCGCGGCGGAGGTGACGGCGGCACGGTTGAAGCTGCTGGCCGCGCTGCCTGCGGGACTGCGCGAGGAGGCGGCGCGGACCGCGGCGGTGTTCCACCTGGACGCCCCCGGCTGGTACCGGGAGCCCGAGGAGACGCCCCATCTGCCCTTGTTCGTCGACGCGGTGCTCACGGGACGTGCGGTGGACGTGTGCTACCGCCGCTGGCGCGCGCCGCAGGAGGTGAATCGCCGCGTTCGCCCCTACGGCCTGGTGCTCAAGTCCGGCGTCTGGTACCTCGTGGCCGCCACGAGGAGCCGGATCGCGACCTACCGGGTCACTCAGGTCCTCGACGCCGCGCTCAGCGACGAGCGGTTCGAACGGCCGCAGGGCTTCGACCTGGGTGCGTACTGGTCCTCGTACCTCGAAGACTTCGAGACCCGCCGTCACACCGGCACGGCCACCATCCGCCTGTCGCCGCGCGGGCTGAGACGCCTGCCGGACAACGTCCCCCCGGAGGTGGCGCGCGCCGTCGAATCCACCGCGACCGCCGTGGGTGACGACGGGTGGGTCGAGGCCGTCATCCCGACCGAGAGCATCGATCACGCCTGTGGCGAACTGCTGCGGCTCGGCATCGACGTCGAGGTCGTCGCGCCTCCCGAACTGCGCCAGGCCATGGCCGCCACCGTGGGCGTGCTCTCCCGCACGTACGGGCTCCGCTGATGTCGGGACGCGTATCGGGGGGCGGGGCGGGCGGGGCTCTCCGGCTGGGAGCGGCGGGCGGACGCCCCTAGGGCAGCGTGCCTCCGGCGTTCCGGATCATCTGGCGGAGCACCTTGAGGGTGGTGACGTAGTCGGCGTCGTCGATGCCCTGGTGGAGGCGGCCACGGATGGCCGGGGCGTGCCGCTTGATGTCGGCACGGGCCTCGTCCCCCGACTCGGTGATCCACAGTCGTCCCCTGTCGTCCTGGGTGAGCCAGCCGTGCTCAAGGAGCACCTCGGCCTCGGTCTTGAGGTCGTCTTCGGGCCTGATGTAGGTGCTCATGGCCTGCTGGAGTTCGGGGACCGTCATGCCGTGGCCGTCGGGTGAGATGTCGTTCTTCGACAGGTTGCGCAGCAGCCAGAACTGAGGCTGGGTCACGCCGAGTTCGGCCAGCTGGGCTCGGGTGGAAGCGATGAGGGCTTCGTGGGCCAGTACGCGGCCGGCTGCGCGGCGAGGGCGGTGTCAGTGGCGGTGTGGCTGCCACTGTCGGTGTCGGCGCCAGTGCCGGTGCCGGTGTCAGTGCCGGTGCCGGTGTCAGTGCCGGTGTCGGTGTCGGCGCCAGTGCCGGTGTCGGTGTCGGTGCCGGTGCCGGTGCCGGTGTCGGTGTCGGTGTCGGACAGTCGTTGCGTTGTCATGTGCGGTGCTCCCCTTGAAGGAATCGCTGGTGCAAGCACCGTAGAATCTGAAGTTTGGTTGAGGTCAAGGATCGACGGGGACTCCGCCGGCGGCACTCGGGAGAAAGGTGTGGTCTGCGCCCCGGCGGGTGATTGACTACGCCGCATGAACAACGCGCAAGCATTCCCTGCGTGCATGGCGGGTGTGCCGTCGAGTGGTTCCGGTCGGGGTGCCGGCCGGTGCTCCCTCGCCGGACGGGACGGCCTGTCGTGAGCGGCGGTGGTACGCCGTCGGTGCCAGGTCGTGCCTCGGCGGATGGGATTGCACCCCCGTTCGATCCCGAACTGCGCGTGGTGCTGGCCGGTTTCGGCGACGAGGCGAGGGACCCGGTCACACCGGAGAACCTTGCCTCCCGGCAGGAACTGGACGCAGCCGTCCGGCCCAGGCCGACGGTCGGTGATCTTCGGGCCGGCGGCCGCTTCGAGGTGGATGAGCTACGGGTGCCAGGAGCCCCGGGCGGGCGGGACGTCACGCTCGTGAGTGCACGGCCCGCCGGGGTCTCCGGGCCGCTGCCGCTGCTGTACTACATGCACGGCGGCGGAATGATCATGGGCAATGCCTGGTCCGTGCTGCCACAGCTCCTTCACGAGTGGGCTGCCACCCTGGAGTTGGCCGTCGTCTCCGTCGAGTACGGGCTGGCTCCGCAGGTGCAGTACCCCGGACCCGTGGAGGACTGTTACGCCGGATTCGCCTGGGTCGCCGCACACGCGGACGACCTGGGCATCGACGCGGACCGCATCGTCGTCGGAGGTAAGAGTGCCGGTGGTGGACTCGCCGCGGCGCTCGCCCTGCTGACCCGTGACCGAGGCGGTCCCACACCGATCGGGCAGCTTCTTCTGTGCCCCATGCTCGACGACCGTAACGACACGTTCTCCAGTCACCAGATGGCCGGCGTCGACACCTGGGACCGGACGTCCAACGCGACCGCCTGGCAGGCGCTGCTTGGCGACCGGTGCGGTGCGGAGGATCTGCCGCCCTACGCGGCTCCTGCCCGCGCCACGGATCTGTCCGGACTGCCGCCGGCGTACATCGACGTCGGGTCGGCGGAGACGTTCAGGGACGAGGACGTCGCGTACGCCAATGCGATCTGGCAGGCCGGCGGCCGGGCCGAACTGCATGTATGGCCCGGGGGCTTCCACGGCTTCGACACCTTCGCGCCGCAGGCGGCTCTCAGCGAGGACGCCCGCGCCGCCCGCTTCCGCTGGCTCCGGCGGATCCTCACTCAGTCCTGAACGGCGAGCCTGACTGCTGACCACGGTTCGACGGCGGGGGAACCATCAGGTCCGCCGTCCTCGGTGCCGTGCGGCCGGCGGCATCCGCGGTGGTGGCTCACCTGAATGGAACGCGCGTCGGGTCGGTCGTCGGGCCACGGACGACGGCAGCCTGGCTGTCATGCGGGACAACGGCGTGATCAGCGAGGCACGGGCCGGTACGGCAGGCAGAGCACGGCGGAGCCGGCCTGTGCGCACGGTCGCCGGCAACCCTCTGCCCTGGCTCGCCGGCGTCGCCGCCGCCCTGGCACTCGTCCATCTCGCCCTGATCGCGCCGGGTCTCGGGCTCGGCTGGGACGAGACGGTGTACGTCAGCCAGGTGAGCGGGGAGGCACCGGCGGCGTTCTTCAGCGCGCCGCGCGCCCGGGGCATCACCTACCTCGTCGCCCCGCTCGCCGCGCTGACGGCCTCCGTCACGGCGCTGCGCGTCTATATGGCCGTGCTGGCGGGCGGCGGGCTGTTCCTCGCGCTGTGGGTGTGGCGCCGGCTGCTGCCCGCGCCCGTCCTCGGGGTCGCGGGCGGGCTGTTCGCCGGCCTGTGGGTCACCATGTTCTACGCCTCGCAGGCGATGCCCAACCTCTGGGTCGCCTACGGGGCGCTCGCCGCGGTCGGCTGCTTCCTGAGGGCCGTACAGGACCCGAACGACCGCTGGGCGTCTGCCGGCATGGCCGCCGGGGTGGCGTTCGCCGCGCTGATGCGGCCCACGGACGCCGTGTGGCTGGCCCTGCCGCTCGCGGTCGCCGCCGTGGCGATGCGCACCCGGCGGTGGTGGCTGTTGATGGTCGCGCTGGGCGCGGGGCTCGCCGTCGGATGCGCCGAATGGATCGTGGAGGCGTACGTCTCGTACGGTGGTCTCGCCGCCCGGCTGCACCGGGCCAGCGAGATCCAGGGCCGACTCGGCTGGTACTTCTCCGTGGACGACCATGTGCGTGCTCTGGGCGGGCGGTTGCTGTGCCGCCCGTGTGACGTGCCCTGGCGGTATCCCGTCGCCACCCTGTGGTTCTTCGTCCTGCCGCTGCTCGTCGCGGCGGGTGTACGGTCCGCCGTCCGCGCGCGTCGCCACCGTACGGAGCTGGTGGTGGCGACCGTGGTCGGTGCGGCGCTCGCCGCCCCCTATCTGTTCGCCGTCGGATACGCGGCACCTCGCTTCCTGCTGCCCGCCTACGCGCTGCTCGCCCTGCCCGTCGCGTACGGCCTGGTCCGGGCGTGCCGTCCTCGGCCGCGTGGGCGCCGGATCGTCGTCGGGCTCGTGGCCCTGGCCCTGACCGCGCACCTGGCGATCCAGTACGGGATGGCCGACAGCACGGCCGACCGGGTGCGCCGCGATACCGCCGACCTCGGGCGCGTCGCCGCCGAACTGAGTGCCCTTGGCGTGCGGCCGCCGTGCGTGGTCAGCGGTGTGGAGGCCATCCGCATCGCGTTCCGCGCCGGCTGTGCCTCCCGCCAGCCCGATGGCCACGACGAGAGCATCACGCCGGCCCGACTCGCCGCCACAGCCCTCCACCAGCCGGTCGCGATCGTGGTGTGGAACGGTGGCCGGCCTCCGTCGTACACGGCAGCCTGGCCCGTCCATCCTTTGCCCAGCCTGGGTAATTGGACGGGCTTGCGCGCCTATGTCTCGGGCGTTCGGGCACCCGAAGAGGGCCGCCGCTGAGCGTGCGGGCCGGCGGGCTGCGTGGTCGTACGGTGCCGTTGCCGACACCCAACACCGGGCACACGGCGCCCGGAACCCGGCACACGATCGACTCCGCAGCGCTGCGGCCCGCCGCCTCAGGGGCTGCTGGGACGGTGCGGGGGCATCGCCCTGAAGAACGGGCTGCGGCCCTGGACAGCCGTAGGTGTCCAGGGCCACTCCCCTCCGTCGCCGTCAGCCGATGCCGTTCCCGTCGCCGCCTTCCTCGATGTCACCGCTGCCGTCGCCGCCGTCGTCACCCTCGCCGATGCCACCGTCACCGGCACCACCCGCGCCGATCTGGGCGCCCACGGCGGCCAGGGCGGTGGTCACCGGCTGGAAGAACGTCTCGCCGCCGGAGGTGCAGTCGCCGCTGCCGCCCGAGGTGAGGCCGACGGCGTTCCCGTCCCGGGTGAACAGCGCACCGCCGCTGTCGCCGGGCTCCGCGCAGACATCGGTCTGGATGAGCCCCGAGACCGTGCCCTCGGGGTAGTTCACGGTCGCGTTGAGGCCGGTCACCTGGCCGCCCCGCAGACCGGTCGTGCTGCCCATGCGGAACACCTCTTGGCCGACCGCCGCATCGGCCGCCTGCCCGATCTCCACGATCTGACCGTCGCCGATGTCCACGGCGCTGGGTGCCTGGGTGTTCGGGTCGTCGTACGTCACGAGTGCGAAGTCGCCCTCGCCGGGGAAGACGGCTTCCTGCACGGTTCCGATCGGATCGCCGTTCTGCTCCTCCGACCACTGCTCGACGGCGACGCCACAGTGTCCCGCCGTGAGGAAGCCGGGCTGACCGTCCTGAGTGGTGACGTTGAAGCCGAGCGAGCAGCGCGAGCCGCCGCCGAAGATGGCGTCGCCGCCCTCGAGGAAGGGCTTGAACTCACCCTTCGACTTCTGGATCCGCGCGACACCGTCACCCAAGGCGCGGACCGCGCCCTCGACCTTGTCCCAACGCTCACCGGTGACCGTTCGGTCGGCGGTGACCACGACCTGGTTCGTCCGCGGGTCGATGGCCCACGCGGTGCCGGGAACCGATGCCTTGTCGCCCAGGGAGTCCATCGCGGAGACGAGTGCCGAGCGGCTGTTCTGCACACTGCGCGCGACGGCGCCGGCCCTCGTGACCTCGACGTTGACGTTGTTGTCGTCACCCACGACGTTGACGACGAGCTGCTGCTTGCCGGCGTCGTAGTACGCGCCGCCGTAGGAGTCGCCGAGCTGCTTGCCCAGCTGCTGCAGGAGTTGTGCGGCCGAAGCGGCGCTCATCTTTCTCGGCGAGCCCGACTGCTCCCCCGCGCCGTCCTGCGAGGCATTGGCCTGCGGCAGCAGGATCGCCGCCGCGACGATGCCCACCGCCCCTGCCCCCGCGAGAATGGCCTTCCGCTTGGGTATTCGCCTGTGACTCAACTCTTCGCCTCCTGTGTGGGGGTACGGACTGCGATCGCCGCGAGGGCGACCGGGGGGACGCGTCCGGCCTTTCATACGGGGGCGGGAGGAGAACTGTTCATCGCCTCCGCAAAGAATCGGAACGAGACGAATCGGCGACGGAGGACGAAGCGAGGACGCGAGGAAGCGGGACGGGGAGCGTCCCGCCGCCTGTCGCCCTGGCGTCAGTACGTCACTCGGCTCGGCACAGAGCGGTGGAGAGCACCTTCATCGCCGCCTTCGCGGCTACGTCGGGCATGGTGAGGCCGGTGGGCTTGGCGCCCTCTCCCCTGCCCTCGAGCCACTCGTATCCGTGCAGATGCGACCCCGAGAGGTTCGGGGCCCGTACCGGGTCGGGCTTCTTCAGGAGCACGTCCGTGTAGTTGGCCAGGCCGCTGGTGTGATGGAGCAACTGCCGTACGGTGATGTGTTCGCCACCCGGTACGACACCGGGCAGCCGGCTCTCGATGTCGTCGTCGAGTTTCACCTTGCCCTCGGCGACGAGCTGAAGTACGACGGTGGCCACGAAGCTCTTGGTCACGCTCCCGGCCCGAAACCGGTCCCTGGCCTGGGCAGCATGCCCGGTGCCCAGATCGGCCGCGCCACTGCTGCCCCGCCACACCCCACGCCCGTCCCGCACCTCGGCCACGACTCCGGGGACACCGACGCCCTCAAGCGAGCGGTCACCGTGCCGGCCGAGGCCCGCGAGGTGTTCTGTTACGGGGTGGCGGCATGCGAGCTCGCGGCCCGCCACCTCGCATGCGCCCTGGGCCGCAAGAGGCGTCGCCGTAGCGGCGGGGAAGGTGTCAACAGCAAGGCGACACCGCTGCCGCCGCTCCGGAGGTCCTCGCAGGTCCGGCCCGTCGCGCTCGGGCGGACGGCCCGGGGCCGCACTGCTGGTGGTCGCCGCGACTCAGCGGCGTCCCAAGTACCGAGTCCGCGGACCGCTCACTCGTAGTCCACCGCTCTCCGGTCGCGTTGGGCACGTCGGCAGGGTCCGGTGAATACGCGGCCGAGTTGGTCGTCCAGCGCGGCGAGTGTCGCCGTTCTCGGTGTGCCGTCCGGGTCGACGTGCGTGTGCAGTGCGAGTCCTTCCGTGTACGCGACGATCCGCCGGGCCTGGTCGTCCGCGTCGACGCCCTGGACGACCTCGCCGCATGCCATGCCGTTCGCGACGGCCTGGGCGACGCGTGAACGGATGCCCGCGAGCGTCTCTCGCTGGACGGCGGCGAGGCGGGCGTTGTGTGCGGCCTGCCCGGCGAAGGCGAGTCGGACCAGGAACTCGGCTCGGCGAGCGTCGTCGAGCGGAATCAACTCCGCCAACGCTTGCCGCAGCATCTCGGCGATGGTGCGCCCCTCGCCCTCGCCCCGGTCCACCAGCTCGTCCACTCGTGCGGTGAAACGCCCGTTGACCCTGGTGAACGTGGCCAGCAACATCTCGTCCTTCGCCGTGAAGTAGTGCTGCACCAGACCCACGGACATACCCGCCTCCGCGGCGGTCCGTGCGACGGTCACGGCGGTGAGGCCGTCCCGCACGATCAGGCGTTGGACGGCATCGGTGATCTGCCCGTGGCGGGCGTCATGGTCGGCAGTTCTCGGCACGGGAGGACGGTACCGCGTGCTATAACCGTATGCACATATTGCTATCGGAAGGGAGCCTTCGATGATCCGGCGACGCTCAACCCGCCTGTTAGGCCTGGCACTTGCTCTTCTCTTTCTGCTGCCACCCGGCATGGCAGCCGCAGGCCAGGCCGCCGAAGTACAGGCGGCCGGCAGCCACCACGACCCCACGCTGCAGGCCCTGGTCGACAAGGTCGTGGCCGACCCGAACCCCAACCCAGGCGCGTTCCTGCTCGCCCGCGACGGCCTGACCGACCGCTTCGGCGCGGCCGGCGTCGCCGACAGGGCCACCGGCACGCCGATGGCACCGGACCTGAAGTTCCGCGCCGGGAGCGTGACCAAGACCTTCACCGCGACGGTCGTCCTGCAACTCGTCGCCGAGCACCGGGTGCGACTCGACGACACCGTGCAGAGCCTGCTGCCCGACCAGGTCCGCACGGACAACGCCCTGTCCGGCGCGCCGATCACGGTCCGCCAGCTGCTCAACCACACGAGCGGGCTGTACGACTACATCGACGGACTGCTTCCCCACTTCCGCAGCCTCGACCAATACTGGCCCCGCGAGCAGCTGATCGGAATCGGCCTCGCCCAGCCTCGGTACTTCCCGACCCCCGGCACCCGGTTCCGCTACTCCAACACCAACTACCTGCTGCTCGACCTGATCGTCGAACGGATCACCGACCGCGATCTGCGCACCAACCTCGAACGCCGTGTCTTCAAGCCTCTCGGGCTGCGGGACACCGCGTACCCGCTGGCGCGGACCACCATCGACGGAGCTCACGTCCACGGCTACGCGGACGTCTCGCTCCCGCTGCCGGACGCGCCGGACGCCACCCGATTCGACGTCACCGGGTTCAGCCCGTCCGAGGCCGGTGCGTCGGGCGCTCTCGTGACCACCGCGGCCGACATCGCACGCTTCTACCGGGCCCTGCTGCAAGGCCGTCTGCTTCCCGCACCCCTCCTCCGCACCATGCTCACCGACACCGTCCCCGCGACCGGCAGCGCCCCGCCGGTCGTCGCATACGGCTTGGGCATGTACGTCTACGCCACCGGATGCGGCCTCGCGTACGGCCACGGCGGCAGCGCTCCCGGGTACCTGACCTACGCCCTCAACAGCCGCGACGGGCGCCACCAGCTCGTCGCCCACACCAACTGGAACTCGTTCGTCGATTCGGGCATCGACGACGACTTCTGGGCCGCCTTCCAACAGGGGTACTGCAGCGTTCCACGATGACCGGCCGCACCCGGGAGTGGGTACGTCCTCCGTCTCAGGCGCGGGGCAGGGCGGACGATCGGAGCACGGCGACGGCTTGCCGACGGCAGTGCCGTCACCAACGCCCGGGCAGGCGGGCGCCGGCCCATTGGTGTACGAGCCGCTCGCAGCCCGCCGAGGACCTCAGGCCTCAGGTTCTCGCGGAGCTCACCGCCACCGGCTGCTCCAGGCCATCCCCGCCGGCCTGGAGCTCTCCGCCCCGGAGTGACCGTGTCACGCGCGCAAGCCTCATCGGATGGCTGCCAGGTGGTCCTGTTCGGATGAACCTGGAGCGATCCTCGCTTAGGAAAGTCGGCGGCGCGGGTATTCCGGAACGTCGGAGGACACCATCCGTACCCCTGATCGCGAGGCAGGCACCATGTCCCAGGGCACAGCCCGAGGAACGGAGAGCGAGAAGTCGCCTCGCGTCGCCGAGAAGGTGCGACGGCTCGTCTCCCTACGTCGTCCGTACGGCCGGGTCCGGCGGACTTGGGGGTGCACGTACAGGTGCGAGCGACAGCGGGATCGATCGCCGAGGCGAGCAGCGCACGGCAATCCAACGCCCCCGTGCCCTTGCGCTTCGGAGAAGGGCCGTTCGTGACGCTCGACGCCCCCATGCCCGCCGACCTGCGGCGATGGGTCACCCATCGTCTGCCCGGCCTTGCGAATGCCATGGACGTTCTCGACGTCTCCTGGCCGCGCGGCGACTCCAGGGTCTGGCGCGTGGCGTCCGGCACGGCAGCGGCCTACGTGAAGTTGAGCCCGACGCCGGAGGACTTCGCGCGCGAGGTGCGCGGATACCGACATGCGGCCCACTGTCTCGCCCCCGGGGAGGCCCCTCGTCTCCTTGCCTCGGATCTCGGGCTGCGGGCCGTCATGACCTCGCCGCTGCCGGGCCACGTGGTCCGTGGGTTCCCTCTCACGGCCGATGCCGAATCCCGCGTGCACGAGCTCGCCGGCCGACTGCTCAGGCGGTGGCACGACCACCCCGTCCCGGCCGGCCCCGGAGTACGCGATGACATCATGACGTCGGTCGCCCGGAAGGCGGATGAGGCAACAGCCTGTCTGGCGCGCACCTCCGAGTACCTCACCGAGGCCCAGCGTGAGCTGGTCGAGCGAATGGGCCGAGAGCTGCCTCGGCTGGCCGAGGATCTCCCGCTGGTCTTCCGGCACGGCGACTACTCGACTCGCAACTGGCTCTGGGACCACCGGCGTGGCACCCACAGCCTGATCGACTTCGAGAAGTCCGACCACGGGATCGCCGTCGAGGACTTCGTGTGGCTGTGCTGCGGGGCCTGGCCCACGAACGCGGATCTCAGGCCGGCTTTCCTGGACGGCTACGGACGCGGGTTGTCCGACACCGAGCAGCAGGCCCTGCCCCTTTTCACCGCGCGCCTCGGCGTTTCCTACCTCGACGCGGGGGTCACGAGGCAGGAGCCGACACTCGTCTATCGCGGCCGGACGATCCTCGCGCGCATGGTGCA
The DNA here is from genome assembly GCF_042735655.1 of Streptomyces sp. NPDC059567. Classification (NCBI taxonomy): domain Bacteria; kingdom Bacillati; phylum Actinomycetota; class Actinomycetes; order Kitasatosporales; family Streptomycetaceae; genus Streptomyces; species Streptomyces sp. NPDC059567. The sequence goes on from NZ_JBHWBS010000009.1 coordinate 101,471, forward strand.
TGCATATGCCTGACCACCCCCACCGTGCCACAGCCCGGCGAGGAGCACGACGCCCGGGAACGGCGTCAGATCTCCGGGAAGTCCGGTGCGATTCCGAGGGTGGGGGCGATCGTTCGCCAGATCGTCGATCTGGCCGTGGCGAGATCGACCCGGGGGTCGTCGAGCATCACACGGATGCCCAGACCGTCGCAGAGTGCCAGGGTCAGGGTGCTGACCGAGGCGACGTCGCAATCCGTGAACTCGCCTGAGGCGATGCCTCGTTCGACCGCGCCGCCGACCCAGGTGTGGAGTTGGTCGTAGAGGTCGACGGCGAGGTGGCGGGCCGTCGTGTCGCGGCCCGCACGCACCCAGAGCTCCTGCCAGAGCTTCCAGTCCTGGCGGAGTACGGCGTCCGTCGGGAGCATGGTGCTCACGATGCGGGCCAGGACGACGGCCGCCGGGACCTCGTCGGCGTCGGCGTCGAGGTCCGTACCGGTCTGGGCGAAGGAGTGCGTCATCGCCTCGGCGAAGAGCTTCTCGCGGGTGTCGAAGTGGTAGTGCAGCAGGGCCTTCGACACGCCGGCGTGCTCGGCGACCTTGCGCATGCTGATGTTCTCGAAGCCGATGTCGGCGATCACCTCGCACGCGGCCGTGAGGATTCGCTCACGCGTCTCGAGTGCGCGCTCGGCCTTGGTCACGTTGGCTACTCCCCGTGTCGGTACTTGTGGAGCGGGTGGGCGGGCCCGGCCGGCCGGGCCCGCCGGACCATCATCCCTGCTCGTCGCCCGTTCGAGCCGGGTAGGTGTGGAACCCCCGACCCGTCTTGCGGCCGAGCATGCCCGCGTCCACCATCCGGGCCAGCAGCGGAGGCGGGGCGTACAGCGGCTCCCGGTACTCCGCGTACATCGACCGCGCGATGGCCTGGACGGTGTCCAGGCCGATCAGATCGGCCAGTGCGAGCGGTCCCAGCGGGTGGGCGCAGCCCAGGGTCATCCCCAGGTCGATGTCCTCCGCGGACGCCGTACCGGACTCCGCCATCCGCACCGCGGCCAGCAGGTACGGCACGAGGAGCGCGTTCACGACGAACCCGGACCGGTCCTTCGCGCGGATGACCCGTTTACCCAGGGCCTCGGAGGCGAAGGCCTCCGCGCGCCGTACGGTCTCCTCCCCGGTGAGCAGGGACGGTACGAGCTCGACCAGGGGTAGCACCGGTACGGGGTTGAAGAAGTGCAGTCCGATGACCTGAGCCGGCCGCGAGGTGACGGCGGCCAGCCGGATGACCGGGATGGAGGAGGTGTTCGTCGCCAGCACGGCGTCCCGGCGTTCCACCGTCGCGTCGAGCCGGGCGAAGACCTCCAGCTTCGCCCGCTCGTCCTCGGCCACCGCCTCGACGACGAGGTCCCGGTCCGCCATCCGGTCCCAGTCCGTGGTCAGCGTGATCCGGCCGGTCGCGGCGTCCCGTTCGGCCGCCGTCAGCTTCCCGGCGGCCGTGGCCCGCGCCAGGGAGCGGGTGATGCGGCGCAGGCCGGCCTCCGCGGCCGGTCCGTCCGACTCCATCACCACGACGTCCCTGCCGGCCTTGGCGCAGACCTCGGCGATGCCGGAGCCCATCAGGCCGCATCCCACGATCCCGACCCGTTCGACGTCGGTCATCGGTTGGCCGTCTCCCGCGCGGCCGGCATCTGCAGAACTCCCGTGCCCCGCTTGACCAGTTCGCCCGCGACGATCAGACGCTGGATCTCGGAGGTGCCTTCCCAGATGCGGTCGACGCGCAGTTCGCGGTAGAGGCGCTCGACGGGGTACGAGCGGTCGTAGCCGCGGCCGCCGAAGATCTGCAGACACCGGTCGATGACACGGCCGGACGCCTCGCTCGCCGACAGCTTGGCGATGGCCGCCTTGGCGTGCAGCGTCTTGCGGTCGATCCGGCCCTCGTCGACCTCCCAGGCGACCTGGTGGGTGTAGGCACGATTGACTGCGATGTCGACGGCACAGTCGGCGAGCATCCCCTGGATCAACTGGAAGTCGGCGATGGGGGAACCGAACTGCCGGCGCTCGACCGCCCAGTCGCGAGCCAGCTCCAAGGCCCGCTCGGCCGCCCCGATCGTCCGGGCGGCGATCATGAGCCGCTCCTCGGAGAACCAGGAGCGGGTGATGTCGTAACCGTTGCCCACCTCCCCGAGCACGGCGTCGTCGGGGACGTGCACATCGGTGAAGGTGAACTCGGGGTGCTCGTAGACGAATGTGTGCATCCAGCGGGGCACACGGGTCATCTCGACGCCGGGTGTGTCCTTGTCGACGAGGAAGAGCGTCGGGGCCCGCTCCTCCCCCGCCACGGCGAGCACGATCATGAAGTCGGCGTGGTCGCCGACGGTGACGAACCACTTCTCGCCGTTGAGCACCCAGCCGCCCGTGGTCCGCGTCGCCGTGGTCCGCAGGCTCTGCGGGTCGGAGCCGGCCTCCCGCTCGCTCACGGCGTAGCAGTCGCGGCGCTGCCCCCGGATCACGGGCACGAGGTACCGCTCGCGCTGCTCGGGCGTGCAGAAGGAGAGGGCGTTGGCCGGGCGCCACACCATGTCCCACAGGGCGCCGGTGAGCCGGCCCAGCTCCTCCTGCACCGTGACCTGCTCCAGGATGGTGAGGCCCGCGCCGCCCCACTCCGCCGGCATGTTCACCGCCTGCAGACCGCTGTCGAGGACGGCGTCGCGGATCTCGGTGTGGGCCTGCGGGGGCAGACCGTTGTTCTCCTCGCAGTCGAGCTCGTACTTCGTGATGAAGTCGGTCAGGGCGCGCGCCGCGCCCTTGAGCTCTTCCTGGCGGGCGGTGAGACGGAAGTCCATGGGGTGAGTCCTCTGGGTCGGGGAGCAGAAGTCGCGGACGGGAAGTCGCGGACGGGAGGTCGCAGACAGGCAGTCGTGGTGGGGGCGTCGTCGTGGGGACGTGGGGACGTCGCGGACGGGCAGTCAGGAGCTGGGCAGCGCGAGTGCCCGGGTGCCGCGCTTGATCAGCTCGTTGGCGATGATCAAGCGCTGGATCTCGGAGGTGCCCTCCCAGATGCGGTCGACGCGCAGTTCGCGGTACATCCGCTCGACCGGGTACGAGCGGTCGTAGCCGCGGCCGCCGAAGATCTGCACGCACCGGTCGACGACCCGCCCGGCGGCCTCGCTCGCCGCGAGCTTCGCCGTCGAGGCCTTGGCGTGCAGGGTCTTGCGGTCGGTGAGCGGCTGATCGGCCTCCCAGGCGACCTGGTGGGTGTAGGCGCGGTTGACGGCGATGTCGACGGCGCAGTCGGCGAGCATCCCCTGGATCAGCTGGAAGTCGGCGATGGGGGAACCGAACTGGCGGCGTTCCACCGCCCAGTCGCGGGCCAGCTCCAGGGCCCGCTCGGCCGCCCCCACGGTCCGGGCGGCGATCATCAGCCGCTCGTCGGTGAACCACTCCTTCGTCAGCTCGTAGCCGTTCCCGACCCCGCCGAGCACGTCCTCGTCGGGGACGAACACGTCGGTGAAGGTGAACTCGGGATGCCCGTTGACCGCGGAGTGCATGAAGCGCGGGACCCGGGTCATCTCCACGCCCGGCGCCTGCTTGTCGACGAAGAACAGCGTCGCGGCCCGCTCCGGACCCGCGTCGGCCTGCACCAACAGGAAGTCGGCGATGTCCCCGCAGGTCACGAACCACTTCTCGCCGTTCAGCAGCCAGCCGCCGTCGGTACGAGTCGCGGTGCTGGTGCCCGAGCCGGGGTCGGAACCCGCTCCGGGCTCGGTCACCGCGAAGGCGTCGAAGCGCTCGCCCCGGATCACGGGCAGCAGGTACTTCTCACGCTGCTCCTCGGTGCCGTACGCGAGGACGTTCGCGGGCCGCCAGGGAATGTCCCAGAGGCAGTTGGTGACCTTGCCGAACTCCTCCTCGACGATCACCTGGTCGAGGAGGGAGAGGCCGGCCCCGCCCCATTCGGCGGGCATGTTGATGGCGTAGACGCCCGCGTCGACGGCGGCGCGCGTCAGTTCGCGGACGGTGTCGGAGGGCAGCGGGCCGCCGGCCTCCTCGGACTGGTCCTCGTACGTCATCAGCAGCCGGGTGTAGGCGGCGGCCCGGGCCTTGAGGTCGGCCTGCTCGGGTGTGTAGCGGAAGTCCATCGTGTCCTCCAGGGCAGAGGTGGTGGGGATGAGAATGGGCGAGGCGGGGCGGGCGGCCTGGGACGGCCTGTGTGTCCGGGGACGGGGACGGGAAGGCCCGTCCCCGTCCGGGGATGGGGATGGGGCGGTGCGGCTGTACCGGGTAGCGGTGCGGCTGTACCGGGTAGCGGTGCGGCTGTACCGGGTAGCGGTGCGGCTGTACCGGGCGGTCAGCCCAGGACGGCCCGGGCGTCCAATGCCAGGGCGCCTTCCGGGCGTACGAGCAGGGGGTTGACCTCCAGCTCGGCGATCTCCGGGTGGGCGGCGGCGACGGCGGTGATGCGTTCGATCACGGCGGCCGCGGCGGCCACGTCGACGGCCGGCCGGCCCCGTACTCCCGCAAGGAGCGCGGCCGTCCGCAGGCCGTGGAGCAGGTCCTCGGCGCGCGAGGCCGGGACGGGCGCGAGCGAGAAGGCGACGTCGCGCAGGGTCTCGGTGAGGACCCCGCCGAGCCCGACCATGGCCACCGGACCGAACCGCGGGTCGCGGTTCACGCCCACGATCAGCTCGACGCCGTCCGAGAGGTCGGCCATCGCCTCGACCGAGTACGAGGGGGCGCCGAGTCGGGCATGCATGTCCCGGTACGCGGCGAGGAGAGCGCCGCGGTCGGCCAGGCGCAGCGCCACTCCGCCCGCGTCGGACTTGTGCAGCACGTGGAGGGCCTTCAGGACGTACGGGCCCTCGAACTCCCCCGCCGCGGCCAGCAGTCCGGCCTCGTCGGTGATCTCGCGGGCGGGCGGGAAGGGCACCCCGGCTTCTTCGAGCAGGGCCCGGATCCCGTGGTAGCCGGGGTCCCTCAGCGGCGGCCGAGCGACGGGGAGCGGGGCGATCCCGGGCGACGCGACGCACGGGGATCCGGACGACGGCCGTGCCGACGGCTCGGAGGGCGACCCGGAGGGCACCCCGGATGCCGGTCCAGACAACGGATGCGCCGACGGCCCGGCGGGCGACCCGGATTCCGATCCCGACAACAGATGTGCCGAGGGCTCGGAGGGCGACTCGACGGGAGTCCCCGACGGCGCCCCGGGCGACGAACAGGCCGCCGCCCGGCCGGTCATCGCCGCCAGGGCGCGGGCCGCGTCCTCCGTGGCGGAGAACACCGGCACACCACCCTCGACCAGCACCCTGCAGCTCGGCGACTGCGGGTACATCGACTGCACGACCAGCGGCTTCGACATGAGGGCGAGGTGCGCCACGATCTCCTTCGCCGCGCGCGTCTCGCCCTCCGCCAGGACGGAGCCACCGGCCGGACCGCCGCCCAGGCCGCCGTCGGAGGCGGCGTATCCACCGAAGTACCCCGTCATCAGGACGGCGTCGACTTCCTCCGCCGCGAGCAGTTCCGCGACGGTGTCGGCGTACGAGAGAGGGCGCTGCTCCCCCATCCCCGCCAGGTCGACCGGGTTGCCGACCGCGGACTGCTCCCAGAGCACCGTCCGCAGCCGGTCCTGCGTGGGTGCGCCGAGCTCCGGCACGTCGAGGCCGGCGTCCTCGGCGGCGTCGGCCGCGATGGCGCCGTGGCCGCCCCCGTCGGTGAAGACCGCGGTCCGCCGTCCGCTCGTATGCACCCCGCCGCTGAGTGCGGCCAGCACGATGGTCATCTCCCGTGGCGTACGGACGAGTTCGACGCCCGCGTCGCGGCAGGCGGCGGCGACCACGTCGGCCGAGGTGGTGAGCGCTCCGGTGTGCGACTGGGCGCTGCGGGCCGAGGCGCTGCCCCGGCCGGCAGTCAGCAGGACCACCGGCTTGCCTGCCTCGGCCGCGGCGCGCGCGAAGGCCCTGCCGTCGCCGAAGTCCTCCGCGTACACGGCGATCACCGACGTGGCCTCGTGGCGGGCGCAGTCCTCGACGAGGTCGACGAGGGTGACGTCGGCCTGGTTGCCGAGGGAGACGAAGCGGGAGAAGCCGAGGCCGTGCGGTGCGCCGCGGAGCTGGAGTTCGAGGGCGAGGTTGCCGCTCTGGCTCAGCAGAGCGACTCCGCCGGGCGCGAACCGGTCCGAGGCGAGGTACAGCTCGGTGGTGTTGTCGGCGATGCCGAGGCAGTTGGGGCCGACGAGGACGGCGCCGGCGTCCCGGACGCGTGCGGCGACCGCCCGCTGCCGGGCCAGTCCGGCGGGGCCGGCCTCCGCGAAACCGGCCGTGATCCCGACGATCGCCTTCGCCCCGCAGGCCAGTGCGTCGTCGACGGCGGCCTCGAAACCTGCGCCGGGGACGGAGATCACCACGAGCTCGACGGGTTCGCCGATCTCCGCGAGGGAGGTGGCCGCCGTCCGGCCGAGGACGATGCCGCCGCGCCGGTTGACGAGGTGCACGGGGCGCCGGTCGGGGGCGCGCAGCGCCTGGGAGGCCACGGCGTGGCCGTACTTGGCCGGGTCGTCGCTGGCGCCGACGACGGCGACGGAGCCGGGGTCGAAGAGCGAAGTCAGGTCGCGTCCCATGTCAACGCTCCAGTCGGAGGGCGGAGTTGGGGCAGCTGGCGACGCAGGCGCGCGCCTCGTCCTCGGCGGCGGGCGGGACGGAGACGGCGATGACGTCGGCGTACCCCCATTCGTCGAGTTCGACGAGCTCGGGTGCGTGCTCCTGGCACAGTCCGTAGCCCTGGCAGAGGGTGGAGTCCAACAGGAGTTTCACGGCGTTCCTTTCAGCGCGGGCAGCGGAGAACGGGCGGTCGGGGTGGCTGTTGCCTCGGCCGGGGCGGTGGCCGAGACGGCGACGTCCATGACCTCGGGTACGGCCACGGTCAGTCGTCCGGGAGCGCCCGCCTGGGGGCGTGCGGCGCAGGCGGCGCACGGCAGGTCGAGGTGGTGCGGGACGAGGTCGGGGAAGGCGCGCAGGAGGCTGGCCGCGGTGTACGCGGCGGCGTCGAGCAGGCCGCACGCGCCGCGCCCCGGCAGGCCCTGCGACCAGCGGTGCAGCCGGGCGGCGGTGTCGGGCCCGGCCGAGCCTGCGGCGAGGGCGTCCAGCGCGTCGCGGATCGCCCCCGTACCGGAGACGCAGACTCCGCACTGGCGCGCGCTCTCGGCCGCGAGGTGGCCGACGGCGTCGGCGGCGACGGACACCGGGCAGGTGCCGGCGGCGAGGAAGCGCATCGCTCCGCAGCCGAGGGCGGTGCCGGCCGCGGCGAGGGCGTCGGGTTCGAGGGGGAGGTCCAGGGCGCGGGCATCGACGAGTCCGCCGAACAGTCCGCCCATGAGCGCGCCGGCCGCGTCCGGCGTGCCCTGGAGAGCCGCGAGGGTGCGCAGCGGGACGCCGTACGGGACTTCGGTGAGCACCGCGCCCGTGGTCCCGCCGGACAGCGTGACCAGGGTGGTGTCGGCGATCCGCTCACGCAGCCCGGGACGTGCCGCCGTCAGGGCGATCCGGGCGAGCGTTTCGACGTTGGCGACCAGGGTCGGCGCGCCACCGACGCCCTTCTCGAAGGGGCGGGGTGGTTTGGCGGTGGGCAGGGCCGGGCCGCCGTCGATCCTGCGTACGACCGCGGACTCCTCGCCGGCGACGTAGGTGTGGGCGGTCTCCACGACCTCGACGGGCAGGGGTGAAGGATGCTCGGCGAGGGCCCGGCGGACGCGGGCGCCCGCCTCCGGGTCCGAGAGGTAGACGTAGCCGCGTACGGCACCGGTCATCGCGGCCGCGTGGACGAGGCCGTCGAGGACGAGGTGGGGACGGGCCCGCAGCAGCCAGCGGTCCTTGACCGAGCCGGGCTCCCCCTCCTCGCCGTTGGCCACGACGACCGGGGCGCCGCCGCGCTCGCGTACGGCGCGCAGCTTCACGGCGGCCGGGAAACCGGCCCCGCCGCGGCCCCGGAGTCCGGACGCCTCCAGGTGACGCAGCAACTCGTCCGGGCCGGCGGCGTCGGCGTACCCGCCGGTCGCACGGTAGGCCGCGGCGCTCTCGGTGACGTCCGGGGCCGCTCCGAGTACGGATCCCGGGGACTGCGCCGTCGGGTGGCGGATCGTGGTCATCGGCTCTCTCCAGTGCGGGGGTGCTGGGTGCGCAGGGTCCGTACCGCCCTTTCGAGCGCGGCGCGGTCCCCGGAGGTGCGGCCGTATCCCGCGCCCGGGAGGCCGATGAGCATGCGGTGGTGGTCGAGGACCACCTCGGCGGCCAGCAGGGCGGCCGCGTGGTCGTCGGGCGGGGGTGGCGGGGTGTTCTCGACGTGGTGAGGGTCGGGGGCGCGGTTGGGCGCTCGGCGCCGGCCTTGGCCCTGGCTTTGGCCCTGGCTTTGGCCGTCGCCCTGGCTGTCTCGGCAGCCTTGGCCATCGCCGCCGTATTGGCCTTGGCCCTGGCCATCGCCTGGCCGGCTGCCTGCGGATTGACTGTCGCCGATGCCCTGGCCATCAAGGCGGCCTTGGCCGCCGCGTTCGCTCTGCACGTCGTCGGCCCCCGCCGTCCGAGCCGCCACGGATGTGACCAGGGCGGTGACCTCGGCGAGGTAGCGCAGCCAGCTGTGCCGGCTGCCCCGCAGGACCAGGCGTTCCACGCGGCGCCGCTCGGCGGCCGCGAGTTCCGCCCGGACGGCGGCCGGGTTGTACGCGGCGCCCGGCGCCGCCCCCGAGGCGGCGCGCAGCGCGGCGACCGCCGCGGGCAGTTCCCGCTCCGGTTCGGGGGTGAGCCCGAGCCAGTCCAGACGCCGACGAGCGCTCATGGGTGCCTCCGCGAGTGGTGGGGTGCCGTGACCGACCGGACGGGTGGGCCGAGGGAGCCGAGGGCGGGGTACAGGGCCCGGAGCTCGTCGGCGGTGCGCCGAGGGGCGTGCGGCAGAGGAGGGAGGAAGAGGTGCGCGGGCCCCTGGCGGGTGCCGGGGCGCGCCGGGCTGCGTCCGGTCCGACGAGCAGATGCGCAGGTCAGAGGCGGATGGACGCCGGAGCAGCGACGTGGAACAGATTCACTGACCGATCGGTCAGCCAGGAACAACGCTAGCTGACCGATCGGTCAGCGTACAAGTCTTGACCCGACGGAATTCAGCCAGCACTCTGGCTGTCCAATCGGTCAGTCTGGTCCCGGCGCCCGCCCCGACCGCCTGCCCTCAGCTGGGTCGTCTCGACATCGATGCCCGACACCGATCGCCGCACGGCCGGCACGGAGGAGTCACACGATGCAATCCAGAGCCCCCGAAACTCCGCTCGCCCCGCCCGGCCGGAGCCCGTCCGGCCAGGACGCTCCGGCCCAGGAAACCCCCACGCAAGAAGCCCCCGCCGAGAGCACCACCACCCCGGTCGGCACCGCCAAGGAAGCCCCCACCCTGGCCTCCCCCGCCCAGAGCGCTCCAGGCCCGACCGCTCCGAGCCGAAAAGCTCCGAGCCGGAACAACTCCGACCAGGACGTCCCCGGTCCCGCACTCTCGGCCCGCTACTACACCGACCCCGACACCACCGCCGCGGAGATGCGGCATGTCTTCGCCAAGTCCTGGCAGGTCGTCTGTCACGAGTCCGACCTGCCGAACCCCGGAGCCCGGCTCGCAGCCAAGGTCGCGGACCGGGAGGTCCTGGTCGTCCGCACCGAGGACGGCGGTCTGGCCGCCCACCTCAACGTGTGCCGCCACCGCGGAACGCGCCTGGTCACCGACCCCGAACCGGCCGGAAAGGCGATCCGCTGCCCGTACCACGGCTGGACGTACCGACTCGACGGAAGCCTCGTCGGAGCCCCGGAGGCGCGCCAGATCCCCTGCCTCGACAAGCCCCGTCTCGGTCTGTTCCCGGCCCGCGTCGAGTCGTTCCTCGGCTTCGTCTTCGTCAATCTCGATCTCGACGCCGTACCGCTGGCCGAGCAGTGCGCGGGACTCGCCGAGGCCGTCGGTCACTACGCAGGAGCCGACCTGGTACCGATCGGCAGCGACCGGATCCACGACCTGGCCGGCGCCGAAGTGCAGGAAGCCAACTGGAAGGTGGCGGTCGACAACTACCTGGAGGGGTACCACGTCCCGGTGGCCCATCCGGGCCTGATGCGGCTGCTCGACTACCAGGGCTACACCTGCGAGATCGAGGAGTCCTACGTACTCTTCACCTCGCCCCTGCGGGACAAGCCGTCCTCGAACTGGGCCGAACGCCTCTACCAGCGCATCGCCGCACCCATGCCCGGCCTGGCCGAGGCCGACCGGCGGGTCTGGCGGTACGCGGTGATCTACCCCAACACCCTCATCGACTTCTACCCCGACCACGTCCTCGCCTGGACCGCGATCCCGACGGCGACGGAGCGCGTCGCCGTACCCGGCGGGTTCTACACCCGCCGCGGGACGAGCCTGCGCACCAGGCTCGCCCGGCGCCTCAACATCCACATCGGCTGGATCACCAACGACGAGGACGCCGAGCTGGTCGCCCGCGTCCAACGAGGTCTCTCCACCCCCGGGTTCGAGCCCGGTCCCCTGTCGCGCCGCGAGTCGGCGGTGGGTTGGTTCGCCGAACGCATCCGGGCGGATCTCGATACCGCCGACGGGTGAGCCGCCGCGGCTAGTGGCGCCGCTCCCGGCCGCCGCCCGCGACTCGTGCCGTACGGCCCCGATCCGTACCCCACACGCACCGCGCGACCACGACCCGATCGGCACGGCACCATCGCGGCCCACGAAGGGCGCGAACGGCTGCCCACTCCACCCGCCTTCGGAGCCTGGGCACCACGCACTTCGCCCCCACAGCGCCGCCGCACGCACCGCGTCCTCGCGCACCGCGCCCCGACGCCCCGTTCGTTCCTCCGCCGTCCCCCTGCGGCCCTACGGAGAGGACCCAGATGTCCCCCGAGGCACGTTCCCTGTCCCGACGTTCACTGCTCCGCGCCGGCAGCGCCGCGGCCCTCGGCCTCACGGCGGCCGGCTGTGGATTCGCATCCGCCGGCGACCCGGCCGCAAAGGCGGCCGAGGACAAGCCGATCGACGTCAAGATCGACGGCGACCTGGTCTATTTCAACTGGGCCGACTTCGTCGACCCCGCCGTCTTCGCGGGCTTCGAGAAGGAGTACGGCGTCAAGGTCGTCCAGTCGAACTTCGACTCCATGGAAGGCATGGTCGCCAAGCTCAACGCCGGTAACCGCTACGACATCGTCTTCCCCACCGCGAAGTGGGCGGAGCGCCTCACCCAGGGAGGCAGACTCCGCCGGATCGACCACACCCGGCTGACGAACGCCGAGTCGGTCTTCGGCACCTACGACTACTTCGCCAACCCCTGGTACGACCCGCTGTCCGAGCACACGGTCCCCTTCACCATGTACAAGACCGGCATCGGCTGGCGCAGGGACCGGCTCGGCGATCTGACGGGCTCCTGGGACGACTTGTGGAACGAGAAGGCCAAGGGCAAGGTCTTCGTCCTCGACGACCGCGACGAGGTGCTCGGCATCGGCGCGCTCAAGCACCACCTCCGTCTCACCACCGACCGCCCCGACGACCTCGAACTCGTCACCGACACCCTCCGCTCGCTCCGCCCACGGCTGCGCGGCTTCTCGAGCGACAGCTACAACAACCTCCTCAACGGCAACGCCGACATGACCCAGGCGTGGAGCGGGGACATGGCCGCCATGCTCGCCCAGGCCAAGGACCCCTCCGTCTTCGGCTTCCAGGTCGCCCAGGAGGGCGCTCCCGTCAACTCCGACTGCTACGCCATCCCCGCCGACGCGCCACACCCCGGCACGGCGATGCTCTTCATCGACTACATGCTCCGTCCGGAGAACGTGAAGAAGAACATCGAGTACATCGGCTACCCGATGCCGGTCCGCGGCAGTGAGGACACGTACGCCGCGCTCGTGGAGCCCTTCCCCCAGTGTCAGGTGACCACGTCCGACCTGAAGGACGACCTGTTCTACCGCAACGGCACCGCGCAGGGCGAGAAGGCCCGCGACGCCGCCTGGACCGATGTGAAGGCCGGCTGACATGGAACCACGCAATCGACGGCGGCGGCCGGACCGGCTGTGGACCTGGCTGATGCTCCCCGGCACCTTGTGGATGACCGCCTTCCTCGTCGCCTCGCTGATCCTGGTGGCGACCCTCGCGTTCGGCACCACCGACCCGCTCGGGAACCCGCGGTTCGGGCTCGACTTCGACAACATCGCCGCGTTGGCCGACCCGGCGTACCGCACCGTCCTGCTGCGCTCCCTCGGCTATGCGCTGATCACCTGCGTCATCTGCCTGGCCGTGGCCTACCCGGTCGCGTACGCCATCGCGATGAGCGGCGGACGCTTCAAGAACCTCCTGATCGCCGCGATCGTCGTGCCCTTCTTCGCCAACTACCTGGTACGGATGTACGGCTGGTCCGTCGTCCTCTCCGACGACGGACCGCTGCTGACGGCCCTGCGCGCGATCGGTGTCGCCGACGACGGCACCAGGATCCTGCAGACCGGCGTCGGCGTCGTCGCCGGACTCGTCTACGGCTTCGTCGTCTTCATGATCATCCCGCTTTACGCGGCCATGGAACGCATGGACACCTCGCTCATCGAGGCCGGACGCGACCTGTACGGAGGTCCCCTGCGGACCTTCCTCTTCGTCACCGTCCCCGCCACCCGGCAGGGCGCGGCCGCCGGCTGCGTCCTCGTCTTCCTGCCCGCCATGGGTGACTTCGTCAGCGCCCAACTCATGGGAGGCCCCGACCAGATCATGATCGGCAACCTGATCCAGGACAAGTTCTTCCAGGGCCAGAACTGGCCGCTCGGCTCGGCCCTGACCATGCTGCTGATGACGGTCCTGTTCCTCGGGATGCTCGGCTATCTGCGACGTACCCGCAAGGACGAGGCGGAGGCGGCCCGATGACCCGACCGGTTCCTCCACCACAGTCCACGGGCTCGGCGAACGCTCGGACCGTGCCGCAGACCGACACGCAGCCCGACCCGCAGTCGGCCCCGCAGGCAGCCTCCCAGCCGGACCACGCTACGGCCGGGCCCCCGGCCGACCCGCCATCCGGCTCCCAGAGCAACCAGCCCGCCGAGCCCCCGACATCCCTCCAGGGCACGCCCGCAAGCGCCCCTCCCGCCGCCCGACGCACGTCCGTGGCGCGCCGCGGAGCCGAAGGCCGGCCCCGCTTCGCCATCGCGGTCACCGCCGTCTTCTTCGCCCTGCTCTACCTCCCCGTCGGCGTCGTCGTCCTCTTCTCCTTCAACTCGCAGAAGTCGCTCACCGTCTTCGAAGACGTCAGTCTGCGCTGGTACGGGGCGTTCCTCCGCGACGACGTGCTCCTCGACTCGCTCGGCATGAGCCTGCGCGTCTCCCTCGTCGCCATGGCCGGCTCGCTGATCCTCGGCGTCGCCCTGGCGCTCGGCCTGGTCCGCAGCCGCGGCCGGCTCGGCTCCTTCGCCGGTCTGGTCATGCTCGTCCCGCTGATCACCCCGGAGATCGTCACCGGCGTCGCCGCGATGCTCCTGTTCAAGGGTCTGGGCATCACCCTGTCCACCACGACCGTGATGCTCGCCGAGATCACGTTCTCCATCTCCTACGTGACGGTGATCCTGCGCTCGCGCATCGCCGCCCTCAACCCGGAGATCGAGGAGGCCGCGATGGACCTCGGCGCCACCCGCCGACAGGCACTGCGCCTCGTCACCCTGCCCGCGCTGCTTCCCAGCATCCTCGCCTCGGCGGTCCTGATCTTCGCCCTCGTCTTCGACGACTTCGTCCTCGCCTACTTCACCACCGGCGTCGACCCGCAGCCCCTGTCGGTCCGCATCTACTCGGCGATCAGGTTCGGCGTCCAGCCCACCATCAACGCCGTCGGCACCCTCATGCTGGCCGGCTCCATCGGACTCATCGTCCTCGCGCTCGCCATCCCGCGCCTGTTCGGCCGGCGCGGCGGCCTCGACCTTCTCTCCGGGAAGTGACCTCCATGCACCCGCACCCCGCCGTCCGGCTCGACCGGGTCAGCAAGCAGTACGCCGGCGCGCCCGCCGCCCGGGCCTCCTCCCCTCACGCCTATGCCGTCCGCGACATCAGCCTCGACATCGCCACGGGTGAGTTCTTCTCCCTCCTCGGCCCCTCCGGCTGCGGCAAGACCACTCTCCTCCGCATGATCGGCGGCTTCGCCGACCCCACCGAAGGCAGCGTCCTGCTCGACGGCGAGGACGTGACCGGCCTCCCGCCCAACAAGCGCAACGTCAACACCGTCTTCCAGAGCTACGCGCTCTTCGACCACCTCTCGCTTGCGGACAACGTGGCCTTCGGCCTCAAGCGCAAGGGCGTCCCGCGCGCCGAGATCCGCCGACGGGTCGCCGACATGCTCGACCTCGTCCAGCTCGGCGGTCTCGCCGACCGCAAGCCGCCCACGCTCTCCGGCGGCCAGCGGCAGCGCGTCGCGCTCGCCCGCGCCCTGGTCAACCGGCCCCAGGTGCTGCTGCTCGACGAGCCGCTGGCCGCCCTCGACCTGAAGCTCCGTCGCCGGATGCAGGTCGAGCTCAAGCAGATCCAGCGCGAGGTCGGCATCACCTTCCTCTTCGTCACCCACGACCAGGACGAGGCGCTGACCATGTCGGACCGTCTCGCGGTCATGAACGAGGGCCGCATCGAGCAGTGCGGCACACCGGAGGACGTGTACGAGCGGCCCACCAGCAGCTTCACCGCCTCCTTCCTCGGCACCTCCAACCTCGTCCCGGGCACCTACCGCTCCGGCGAGGTCGTGCTCGACCAGGGCCCCGCCCTGCCCGTCGGCGCCCGTTCCGGGGTCGTCGAGGGCAGCAGGGTCAGCCTCTCCATCCGCCCCGAGAAGATCTGGCTCTCCGACTTCGAAGCCGGCATGGCCCAGGTCACCGGCGTCGTACGGGAGACCGTCTACTCCGGACCGACCACCACGTATCTGATCGAACTGGCCCCCGGTATCACCGTGCACGTACTGGAGCAGAACACCTTCCGTTCCCGTATGGAGGACCGCTGGAGCGGCGGTGAGCAGGTCGAGATCGGCTGGAAGCCCGAACACTGCCTCGTCCTCGACTGAACCGCCCGCCCCGGCACCGATCGGAGAACATCCATGAACCACGACGTCATCGTGCTCGGCGCAGGGCTCGCCGGCCTCGTCGCCGCGCGCGACCTGGCCGCGGGCGGAGCCGACGTCCTCGTCGTCGAGGCCCGTGACCGCGTCGGCGGACGCGTCGAACAGGCCGCCCTCCCCGACGGCCGTCTCGTCCAGCTCGGCGGCGAGGTGGTCGGCCGGGCGCACACCGCGTACACCGCCCTCGCCGAGGAGTTGGGCCTCACCCTCGTCCCCAGCTACGTCGCCGAACCCGGCGACCTCGTGCGCGCCACCGCGGAAGGGATCTCCGCCGGGGATCCGCCCCACTGGTTCGGTCCCGGCGACGACGCCTGCCACGCCGAGATCACCGCCGCCTTCTCCGCACTCGCGGGCGGCGTCGACCCCGACGACCCGTGGGCCCACCCCGACGCCACCGCCCTCGACCGGCTGTCCGTCGGCGACTGGCTGCGCGCTCAGGGCGCGACCCCGGCGGTCGTGCGTCTCTGGGAGATCGGTCAACTCGCCCTCGCCGACGGCTCGTACGAACGGACGTCCTTGCTGGCCGCGCTCCGCAAGCACGCGGCCGTTCCCGGTCCCGGACACTACGACTACGAGGCGTGGGAGGGGCTGCGCGTGGCCGAGGGATCGGCGACGGTCGCCCTGCGCATGGCGGCGGAGCTCGACGGCCGGGTACGAACCGGCGCACCCGTCGAGGCTGTGGCGGTCCGCCGGCCCGGCGGCTGCACGGTCCGCCTCGCGGGGGGCGAGACCCTCACGGCGGGCGCCGTCGTCAGCGCCCTCCCCGTCGGCCCGCTCCGCTCGGTCGCCGTCACCGGCGTGACCGACGAGCGCCTGGCTTCGCTCCACCGCCAACGCCACGCCCTCGCCGCCAAGTTCACGGCCGCCTACGACCTTTCCTTCTGGCGCGACCGCGGCCTCAGCGGCCTCTCGGAATGCGAAGGCGTCCTCGGCAGCACCTGGCCGCAGAGCGACGGCATCCTCTCGGCCCTGGTCCCGCCGGAACGCTACGGCGTGCTGCTCGGCATCCCCGGCCCGTTCCGCACGGACGAGCTGCTCGCCGACATCGCCTGTCTCTACGGCGAGGAGGCTCACCGGCCGCTCGCCACGTACCTGCGGCTGTGGGGTACCGACCCGTGGACCCAGGGGTACGTCACCCAGTGGACCCCCGGCGACGTCATGGCCGTCGGGCCCCTGCACGGCACCCACGAACCGCCCTTCTACGTCTGTGGCTCCGACCAGTGGGTGGCCGGCTACATGGAAGGCGCGGTCCGTACCGGTCGCGCCGCCGCCGAGGAGGCGCTGCGCCGTGGCTGACGCTCTGCGGAACCACATCGGGGGCGAGGACCGCCCCTCCGTCTCGGGCGAGACGATGGAGCTGGTGGACCCCTCCACCGGGCGCGTGCACGGCCACGCGCCGCGCTCCGGCCAAGGGGACACGGACGCCGCCTGCGCCGCGGCGGCGGCCGCGTACACGCAGTGGTCCACGACCACTCCGGCCACCCGGCAGCGCGCCCTGCTCGCCGTCGCCGACGCGATCGAGGAACACGCGGACGCCTTGACGGCCGCGGAGACCGCGGACACCGGAAAGCCACCGGAGCAGTTCCGGACCGAGGAGCTGCCCGCGATCGTCGACACCGTCCGCTATTTCGCCGGAGCCGCGCGGAACCTGCCGGGCGCCGCCGCGGCCGAGTACACCGAGGGCCGCACTTCGCTGCTGCGCCGCGAGCCGGTCGGTGTCTGCGCCCAGATCACCCCTTGGAACTACCCGCTGATGATGGCGGCGTGGAAGATCGCCCCCGCCCTCGCCGCCGGCAACACCAGTGTCCTCAAGCCCGCCGACACGACCCCGTCCTCGTCCGTGCTGCTGGCCCGCATCGCCGCCCACCACCTGCCCCCGGGCGTCCTCAACGTGGTCTGCGGCGACCGCGACACCGGCCGGGCCCTCACCGCGCACCGCTCCGTCGCCCTGATCGCGGTCACGGGCAGCGTCCGAGCGGGCCAGGAGATCGCGGCCGCCGCGGCGGCCGGCCTGAAGCGGGTCCATCTGGAGCTCGGCGGCAACGCCCCCGTCATCGTCCACGACGACGTCGACATCGAGTCCACCGCGTCGGCACTCGCCGGGGTAGCCTTCTACAACGCGGGCCAGGACTGCACGGCCCCCACGCGGTTCCTGGTCCAGGAGCGGATCCACGACGCGTTCCTGGCTGCTTTCACGGCGGCGACGCGCGAACTCCGTGTCGGCACGGACCTGGGACCGCTCAACAGCGCGACTCAACTGGCCTCGGTGCAGGCTCTGTTGACCCGACTGCCGGCCCATGCCGACGTCGTCACGGGCGGCGGGCTCGTGCCACGGCCGGGCTTCTTCCACGAGCCGACGGTCGTCGCCGGGGTGCGCCAGGACGACGAGATCGTGCAGGAGGAGATCTTCGGCCCGGTCGTGACCGTCCAGCCCTTCACCGACGAGGCCGAGGCCCTCCACCTGGCCGACGATGTCCGCTTCGGCCTCGCGGCGAGCGTGTGGACCAGGGACCACGACCGCGCGATGCGTGCGACGCGGGCGCTCCACACCGGGATCGTCTGGGTCAACACCCACGGCACGACAGTCTCCGAGATGCCCCACGGCGGAGTCAAACACTCCGGCTACGGCAGTGATCTGTCCCTGTCCGGCCTCCTGGACTACACCCAGGTCAAACACGTGATGCTGTAGTCCGGGCGGGGGCGGCGTCCATCCGCGGTGCGCTGCTCGGGACTTCGTTCACTCGTCACGGTGGTCCGCTGCCCTGCGTCGTACGCGAGCAGTCCCAGGTCGGGCAGCGTGGGCACATGCACCCTCGCCGCACCGCCGCACCGCTCCTCCTGGCCGCGCTCCTGATCACCACCGGATGCGTCTCACTCCCCAACGCCCCGGCCCCCGCGCCACCCGCCCGCCCTGCCGACCTCGCGCCCGCCGCCGTACGCCCTCCGAGCCCGGTGGCGGACTGGCCGGTTCCCCGGCAGGCCGCCCCACGCGAAGCGCTCGAGTCCACCGAACCGGAAAGGAAGCAGAACCGAAGCGCGCCGCCCCGGCGCCCTGTCCATCCCGACCAGCCGCAGCGCGGGCAGGCGACACCCCACCGCAAGCACGCGAAGCCCACCTCCGCGCCGAAGAAGCAGCGCAAGTCGACGCCGAAGCGCACCCCTCAGCAGAATCCGGGAATGCGATCCCTGTGCCGCCAGGCTCACGGTGTCGTCTCACCGGACATCGTCGGCCTCTGCCACGACACGTACGGGCGCTGAGTCTGGAGTGACACTTCTGCTTGCTGTGACTGGGCACGAGTCCACGAGCCGGTGGGCGCCGCCACGCCGCACGTGTGCGGCAGCCCACCGGCCAGGGGCGTTCCTCAGCCCTTGCCCTCCTCCAGGGGCTTCAGGAGCACGCCCTGCAACGCCTTGGCGACCTGGGGCGCGTAGTCCGGGTTCCTGACCCAGACGTACCAGTTGCCCGCGGCCACGATGGTGTGGCTGTACGGGGGTTGACGTCGGCCGGCGATGGAGTCGCCGATGTCGTCGTGGGTGAACCTGGCGGGATCGAGTACATGGATCTCGTTCTCCACCTCCGCTCCGTCGACCTCGGCCAAGCAGTCGAGACCCGAGCCGAAGTTGGCCTGGGCGCGGCGCAGCAGCCTGCACTCGACCCCGCCTGCGCCCATGGCCTTCATGACGGCGTCCGCGGTAGCGTACTCGGGCCCGGTCGGGACGCAGGCGTGGTCGCCGGCTTCGCCGAGGTCGAACAGGGTCCCGGATGTCGCGCCGTCGTGGCTCAGCGACAGGGCGAGGCTGCCCTTCGTGTAGTCCGGGAACCACACCGCGTACAGCGTCCGTGCCCCGCTCGCGACCGTGCCGACCCGGCGTACTTCCACGGGCGTGTCGCCGCAGGTCGCGGAGGTCACCTCCTGGTGGTCGGCGGCGAAGAGCCGCACCCAGCCGTCGGTGAAGAGGGTGTAGACCGCTTGGACTCCCCTGGGGGATCGGACGGGCGGGTCCAGGGGGTTGTGGGCGCAGCCCCGTTCCCGGACCGTGGTCGCGGCGACCGTGGCCGAGCACAGGCGCTGGTCGCGGGTCTCCCAGGCGTAGGCGGCGCCGTCCGGCCACGCCTCGACCAGCATCAGCCCCTGCCGCCCGGGGGCGTCGGCTCCCGTGCCCACCGCAGCGATCAGCTCGGTACGAGTCCGGTCGAT
This sequence comes from Streptomyces sp. NPDC059567, assembly GCF_042735655.1. NCBI lineage: Bacteria > Bacillati > Actinomycetota > Actinomycetes > Kitasatosporales > Streptomycetaceae > Streptomyces > Streptomyces sp. NPDC059567. Next base: position 120,761 of record NZ_JBHWBS010000009.1, read on the forward strand.
CACCTCGGTCAGGTCCGGAGGCGACGGGGACGGCGCGACGTTCGAGGCCGAGGCGCCGGAGGCGGTCGGCACCTCGGGGCTCGCCTCACCGCCCGAGCAGCCCGTCGAGACCGTGAGCAGCAGTGCCGCCGCCCCCATGGCAGCGCGAAGTCCGTGTCGCATCAGCGTTCCCCCCTGTATGCGCCCAGGGACGGGGCGCATACAGGCATGAGAGCAGGCGTCGCCGACAGCGCTCCGGCGATGTCGGTCGCCGGCGGGCGGTGTGGTCAGGGCTTCCAGCCGTCCGTCGCGTTCCGGCCGTCCACGAAGGTCGACACGACCTGGATGTCGCCGATCCTCGACGGATCCACCCGGCGTGGGTCGTCTTCCAGGACGACGAAGTCGGCGCGCTTGCCCGGGGTGAGGGTGCCGGCGGTGTCGGTCCAGTGGGAGGCGTAGGCGCCGGCGACGGTGTAGGCGCGGAGTGCCTCGTCGACGGTGACGGTCTCGTCGGGGCCGATGATCCGGCCCGAGGTGGAGGCTCGTTCCACCATGAACTGGATCGCGCGCAGTGGCGCGCCGTCCGTCACGGGGCGGTCGGAGCTGGCGACGAGGGTGACGCCGTGGTCGAGGAAGGCGCGACCGCGGTACATCCAGGTCGCCCGCTCCTCCCCCATGATCGTCGCGTAGTCGTCGCCGAAGTAGCGCAGGAAGTTGGGCTGGATCACGGCGCTGATTCCGAGACGGGCCATGCGGGGGAGCTGGTCGGGGCGGATCAGGCCGGCGTGTTCGATGCGGTGGCGCGCTTCCGGGCGGGGGCGCAGGCGCTGGGCCCGCTCCAGGGCGTCCAGGGCGAGGTCGGCCGCGCGGTCGCCGATGGCGTGGACGGCAAGCTGCCAGCCGGCGAGGTGTCCGTCGACGATCAGGTCGGCCAGGCGTTCGGGGTCGTCCTGCAACTGGCCCGTCTGGGACGTGCCTTCGTACGGGGAGGTGAGGGCGGCGGTACGCGCCATCATGCCGCCGTCGGTGTAGATCTTCAGGGCGCCGAGGGAGAGCCAGTCGTCACCGAAGCCGGTGCGCACACCGAGGTCCAGGGCGCGTGGGATGCCGTCGTCCGTGTGGGCGCCGAGCGGCCTCAAGGTGTCTCCGGCCGCCATGAGCTGGATCCTCAAGGGCAGTCGGCCCTGGTCGCGCAGCAGCTGGTAGGCGCCGAGTTCGACGGGGCTGTGGCCCAGCAGGCCGCCTCCGATCCCGGCCTCGGCGCAGGCGGTGATGCCCTCAAGGAGACAGACGCGGGCGGCATGCTCGATCGCGTCGGCGAGTTCGGTCTGCGCGTACGGGAGGCGCAGTCGCCGAGCCGCGGTCATGGCGCTCTCCGCCAGGAAGCCGTCCTGCTGCGGGATGTCGGCGGGAAGCATGTCCAGGACGGCGCTGTTGACCACGCAGGCGTGTCCGGAGTCGTGCATCAGGAACACCTTGCGGCCGTGGCTGACCCCGTCCAGCTCCCTCGCGGTCAGATGGCGACCCAGGGACCGCTGGTCGTACCCGGCGATGTCCACCCATGCGCCGGGAGACGCCTTCCGGGAGGCGGCCTCGTCGACGACCGCCAGCACGTCCTCGACGCGTTCGCACGGTGCGACGCTCGGGGTGCTCGCCTTCAGCCCCGTCCAGGCCAGGTGCACGTGGCTGTCGATGAACCCCGGCAGCACGGTGGCGCCCTGGAGGTCGATCACCTCGCGTGCCGGGAGCGAGGTGACGGCCTCGTCCAGGCCCACGATCCGGCCCCTCCAGGTGCCCAGGTCGTGCGCGACGGGGTGGTCCGGGTCCATGGTGATGATGTGCGCGTTGGTCAGCCTCGTACAGAGCATGGGTGGTCCGTCCCTGGGTTAGGAGGATTCGGCAGCCGTCATCGCGTCGGCGACCGGCTCGTACCGCCTCGGCGCTGCCGGCACCATCAGCGGCGTCCCCGTCTCCGGATCCTCGATGATCCGGCACGGGAGCCCGAAGACGTCCTGGACGAGCTCGGCGGTCATGACGCTCGCCGGGTGGCCCTCGGCGGCGACGGTGCCGCCGGGTTTCATGACGATGAGGTGGGTGGCGTAACGACAGGCCTGGTTCAGGTCGTGCAGGACCGCGACGATGGTGTGACCCTTGCGCGCGTGCAACTCCGCGCACAGGTCGAGGACTTCGACCTGGTGGGCGATGTCCAGGAAGGTCGTCGGTTCGTCCAGGAGCAGGATGGACGTCTGCTGGGCGAGCACCATCGACAGCCAGACCCGCTGGCGCTGACCGCCGGAGAGGTCGTCGACGGGCCGGTCGGCGAGGTCGAGGACGCCGGTCTGCCGCATCGCCTCGACCACGGCCGCCTCGTCCTCGGCGGACCACTGCTTCAGCATCCGCTGGTGGGGGTAGCGGCCGCGGGCCACGAGGTCGCCGACCGTGATCCCGCCGGGGGCGGTCGAGGACTGCGGGAGCAGTCCGAGTCTGCGGGCGACTTCGCGGGAGCGGTACGACGCGATGGCGGCGCCGTCGAGGTAGACCTGCCCGGCTCGGGGCTTGAGCATCCGGGCGAGCGCAGTGAGCAGGGTCGACTTGCCGCATGCGTTCGGACCGATGATCACGGTGAAGGAGCGGTCCGGGATGTCGACGCCGAGCCCGGTGGCCACGACGCGCTGGTCGTAGGAGAGCGTCAGGTCCTCGGCCCGTAGGCGAGGGGTCCGAGGCCCCGCCCCGGGCGTGCCGGTGGTGCTGTCGGGGTGCGTCGTGCGCGTCATACGCGGCTCTTTCGGGACTCGGTGACCAACAGCCAGATGAGGTACAGCCCGCCGACGATGCCGGTCGCGGTACCGACCGGGAGGAGTGCGGGAGCGAAGAGGCGCTGCGCGAGGAGATCGCTCGCGGTCAGCAGCAGGGCGCCCATGAGCGCGGAGGGCAGCAGCGCGGGGCCGGACGCACGGGTCAGCTTTCGGGCGAGTTGGGGCGCCGCGAGGGCGATGAACCAGATGGGGCCGGTCACGGCGGTGGCGAAGGCGGCGAGAGCGACGCTGATGACCAGCAATGCCGTGCGGGTGCGGGCCACGCCGACACCGAGGGCCATGGCCGTGGTGTCGCCCATCTCCACCATGGAGAGGCGGCGTGAGAGGGCGAGGGCGAGCGGGAGCAGTACGGCGACGGCGACGAGGATGGCGTTGGCATGCGGCCAGCCACGGTTGCTCAGGCTGCCGATCAGCCAGGCCTGGGCCTCCAGGGCCTCCTGCCAGGTCGCCCGGGTGATCAGGTACGAGTTGACGGCGAGCAGCAGGGCGCTGACGCCGATGCCGACGACCACCAGCCGGAAGCCCTGCAGTCCTCTGCCCAGCATGAGGAGGTACATGACGACGGCGGTGGCGAGTCCGCCGATCAGCGCGCCGACGGCGATCTGGGTCATGCTGCCGTGCAGCACGATGATGACCACGAGCGCCCCGACGGCCGAGCCGTTGGTGAAGCCGATGATGTCCGGGCTGCCCAGGGCGTTTCCGGTGAGGCTCTGCAGGATCGCCCCGCTGACGGCGAGGGCCGCGCCGACGCACACCGCGGTCAGCAGGCGTGGCATCCGCAGGGTGTTGACGATGAAGTCCGCGCCGCCGGAGCCGTTGCCGACCACGGCCTGGAGGACTTCGCCCACGCCCAGTTCGTAGTCGCCGCTGGTCAGTGTGACGGCCATGACGACCAGGAGCAGGGCGAGCACGATCGCCGTGACGGCCGACGTCCGCCCTTGGACGCGGAGGGACAGCCCGCCCTTCCGGGTGCGCAGGACCAGCCCGCTGACGACGCGCGCGTCGCGCCTGCCCTTGGCGGCGGTTTCGGTCTCCCGTACGGGATGTGCGGGGCTCACAGCATCACCAGCTTCCGGCGGCGGCACAGCGCGATGAACAGCGGCGCACCGAGAAACGCGGTGATGATGCCGACCTGGAGTTCGCCGGGCGCTCCGAGCACGCGGCCGAGGACGTCCGCGCCGATCAGCATGACCGGCGCGAGCAGCATCGAGTACGTGAGCACCCAGCGCTGGTCCGGGCCGACGACGAAGCGGGCGACGTGCGGGACCGCGAGCCCGACGAAGCCGATCGGCCCCGCCGCGGCGGTGGCGGCGCCGCACAGCAGCATGACCGCGACGGCGCCGAGCGCACGGGTACGGCCGATGTTCAGTCCCAGGGCGCGGCCGACCTGGTCGCCCATCGCGAGGGCGTTGAGGGCCGGGGCGAGGACGAGGGCGATCAGCAGCCCCACGACGACGAACGGCAGGATGACGTACACGACGTCGAAGTACCGGCCCGAGAGGGATCCCACCGTCCAGAAGCGGAACTGGTCGAAGGCGCGCGGGTTGAGCAGCAGGACCGCCCAGTTGAAGGCGTAGAGCACCGCGGTCACCGCCGCGCCCGCGACGACCAGGCGTTCGGGTGTGGCCAGTTTCCGCCCCGAGGAGCCCAGCAGGTACACCGCGACCGACGCCACGGCCGTGCCGAGGAAGGCGAACCAGACGTACCCCAGGACGGATCCGACGCCGAGGAACGCGATGGCCACGACGACGCCGGCGGAGGCGCCCAGGCTGATGCCGAGCATTCCGGGGTCGGCGAGCGGATTGCGTGTCAGGGCCTGCATCAGCGCACCCGACAGGCCGAGTGCCATGCCGACGAGCAGTCCGAGGACGGTTCTGGGGATGCGGTAGTCATGGATGATGACGGAGGTCTCCGAACCGTCCGGATTCCACAGCACGCTCCATGTCGCGGTGAAGGGGATGCCTCTGGTGCCCACCCAGACACTGAGCAGCGCGACCAGGACGAGGGCACCCGACAGCACGAGGAGCCCCGCGCCCCGGAGGGCGGTCGCGCCTCTGCCCGTTCGAGGGAGGGCCGCAGGGGCCGCCTGCTCTCCGGACACCGCCCGGGCTTCCACCGACAACGACGACTCCCCCTGGTGTCAACTCGGGTGTACCGCACGGCATGGGCCGTACCGACGAGGACGTACCGACGACAGATCGACGGAACTTAGGTAAGGCTAAGTGAATGCGGCAGGTCGGTCAACGTGCGCACCCGGCGACGACGCCGATGCAACTGTCCACCGCCGTCGCCGCCTTGACCGTCTGGCCGGGGGCCGACAATGGGGCCCGGGGCCCTCCCCCAAAGGATCTACTTAGTATAGCCTTACCTAACTATTCCCCATGTTCACAGAGGAGAGCCGTATGTCAGCCGAAGGGCCGACGGGAGGACACGTCCTCCGCGAGGCGATCAGAGGGGAACGCCGCCGGGTCGTCGCGGCCTCCCTGCTGGGCATGACCCACCAGGTGTGCGAGGCACTCGTCCCCGTCGTCATCGGCGTCATCATCGACACGGCGGTGGCGACCGGATCCTCCGGCATCCTGCTGCGTTGGCTCCTGGTCCTCGCGGGACTCTTCCTCGTCCTGTCCACGTGCTACCGCACCAGCGCCCGGATCACCGAGGGCGCCGGCGAGCACGCCGCGCACCGGCTTCGGCTCCGACTCACCACACGGGTGCTCGACCCGCGGGGCGGCGCCGACGCCAACCGGCTGCCCGGTGCACTCACCAGCATCGCCACCAACGACGCCCGCCGCGTGGGATCGGTGGCGACCGTGATCGCCTACGGGCTCGCCGCCCTCGCCGCCCTCGCGGTCAGCGCGATCGCGCTCATCCGGATCTCCGTACCCCTCGGCCTGCTCGTCCTGCTCGGCATCCCGCCCCTGCTCTGGCTCGGCCACCGCATCAGCCGGCCGCTGGAACGACGCAGCGAGGCGGAGCAGGAGCGCGCGGCCCACGCCTCCGGAGTCGCCGCCGACCTGGTCACCGGCCTGCGCGTGCTCAAGGGCATGGGCGCCGAATCCGCCGCCGTGGACCGCTATCGCCAGACCAGCCAGGACTCACTCGCCGCCGCTCTGCGGGCGGCCCGGAGCCGAGCCGGCCACGAAGGCGCCGTTCTCGCCCTGACCGGCGTCTTCATCGCGCTCATCGGACTGGTGGGCGCGTACCTCGCGATGCGGGGCTCCATCAGCGTCGGCGAGCTGGTGGCCGCGGTCGGGCTCGCCCAGTTCCTGCTGGGTCCCTTCCAGCTTCTGACCTACGTCAACGCCGAGTTCGCCCAGGGCCGCGCGTCCGCCCGCCGGATCGCCGAGGTCCTGGCCTCGCCCGCCGCTGTCGAGGGCGGACAGGACACTCCGGCCGAAGCGGCGGGGCTGCTCACCCTGCGGGGCGTCTCGCTGGGCACCCTGCGCTCGTTGGACCTGGACATCCACCCCGGCAGCGTGACCGGCATCGTCACCCGGGACCCGGCCGCAGCAGGCGACCTGCTGCGCTGTCTGTCCCGGGAGACGGACCCCGCCGACGGAGTCGTCGCACTCGACGGCGTCCCGCTGACCGACCTCGACCCCGACGCCCTGCGCCGTCACATCCTGGTCGCCCACCACGACGCCGACCTGTTCGAGAGCACCCTCCTGGACAACGTACGCGCCGGATCCGGGACGACCGCGGTCGAGGAGGCCCTCCGGGCCTCGGCTGCCGACGAGGTCGCACGGCTGCTGCCCGAGGGCGAGGACACGGTGCTCGCCGAGCGCGGTCGCTCCCTCTCCGGCGGACAGCGCCAGCGCGTGGCGCTCGCCCGGGCCCTCGCCGCCGACCGGCGCGTTCTGGTCCTGCACGACCCGACCACCGCGGTGGACACCGTGACCGAGTCCCGCATCGCCTCCCGTCTGCGCGACGCCCGGAAGGGCCGCACCACGGTCCTGGTCACCACGAGCCCGGCGCTCCTCGCCGTCGCCGACCGCGTGGTGGTCCTCGACGACGGCGCCGTGACGGCCGAGGGCCGGCACGCCGAACTCGCCGCCGCCGACGCGGCGTACCGGGCGGTGGTCCTGGCATGACGTCCGGACACGCCACGGCCGGCGACACGACGACCGGGCCCGGCACCACCGCGCGACGACAGGACGAATCACCCGCGAGAGAGACAGAGGCGGAAGAGGCCATGGCCGCAACCGGCACCGAGCGCGCACTCCTGCCCACCGCAACCGGTGCCGAGAGCCTCGCCGCGCTGCGCACGATGCTGCGCGGCCACGGCGTCCTCGCGGTGGTCGCGTTCACCGTCCTCGTCGCGGGAACCGGCATCGGTCTGCTGACGGCCCCCCTCCTCGGGCACATCGTCGACCTGGTCGTGGAGAAGCGCGGGGCGCAGGCGCTGACGGTCCCGCTGGTCCTGCTGATCGTCGTCGCGCTGACGCGCGGCGCGGCCACCGCGCTCGGCAGCGCGCTCGTGGCCCGCCTCGGCGAGACCGTGCTCGCGACGCTGCGGGAGCGGTTCATCGAACGGGCGCTGCGGCTCCCGCTCGAACGCGTCGAGGCCGCCGGCTCGGGCGACCTGGTCTCCCGGGTCACCAGCGACGTCACCGTGATCGCGAAGTCGGTGCGCCAGGCGCTGCCGGAGTTCTCCCGCTCCGCCCTCACCATCGTCCTCACCCTCGTCGGTCTCGCCGTGCTCGACTGGAGGTTCCTGCCGGCCGCGCTGCTCGCCATGCCGGTGCATGTGCTCTCCGTCCGCTGGTATCTGCGCCGCGCCGCCCCCGTGTACGCCGAACACCGCGTCGCCACCGGCGCGTTGCAGCACCAGCTGCTCGACAGCGTCGGCGGGGTGCGGACCGTACGCGCCTTCCGGCTGAGCGACAGCCACACCGGCCTTCTCGACGAGCGGTCGCGGGCCGCGCGCGACCTCGCGCTGCGCGGCATCCACATCGTCACCGGGTTCTTCTCGCGGCTGAACCTCGCGGAGTTCATCGGACTGGCGGCGGTCCTGGGCACCGGATTCGTGCTCGTGGACAACCGCTCGGTGAGCATCGGTACGGCGACGGCCGCCGCGCTGTACTTCCACAGCCTCTTCAACCCGGTCAACGCCGCGCTGTTCCTCCTCGACGACGCGCAGTCCGCGGGCGCCAGCTTCGCCCGCCTCGTCGGGGTGTCGAACCTCCCCGCGGAGAGCGCGCCGCAGCGGCCCGGCACACCGGTCGACGGCTCGGTCAAGGTCAGCGCCCTCAGCCACTCCTACGTCCCCGGACACGTGGTGCTCCGCGACGTCGACCTCGAGGTGCGCAGCGGCGAACGCGTCGCGCTCGTGGGCGCGAGCGGGGCGGGCAAGACCACCCTGGCCAAGCTCGTGGCCGGTGTCCACGAGCCGGACGGCGGGTCGATCTCGCTGGGCGGGGTGGAGACGCGGGAGCTGGGTCCCGAGGGCGTACGGCGTGCGGTGACCCTGATCAGCCAGGAGGTGCACGTGTTCGCCGGCCCCCTCGCCGAGGACCTGCGGCTGGCGCGGCCGGACGCCACCGACGACGATCTGCGGTCGGCGCTGGACCGGGTCGGCGCCCTGGAGTGGGCCGAGGCGCTCCCCGACGGCCTCGCGACCGTCGTGGGCGAGGGCGGGCACCAGCTCACGGTGAGCCAGGCACAGCATCTGGCCCTGGCGCGACTCGTGCTCGCCGACCCGCCGATCGCCATCCTCGACGAGGCCACCGCCGACGCGGGCAGCGCGGGCGCCCGGGTCCTGGAGACCGCCGCGCTGCGGGCGCTGGAGGGCCGTACGGGCCTGGTGGTGGCCCACCGGCTCCCCCAGGCGGCCACCGCTGACCGCGTGGTCGTCCTGGACGACGGCCAGGTGGTGGAGACCGGCACCCACGAGGAGCTGGTGGCGGCCGGCGGCCGCTACGCCTCGCTCTGGGCCGCCTGGTCGAACAGCCGGCAGGAGTCGGCGGAGCAGGGCGCCGCCACGGGGTGAAGGCGGGGCGCGCGGAGCGCCGTCAGGGAACGAAGCCGCCCGCGGGGAAG